>OMUE01000035.1 GCA_900314165.1 uncultured Acidaminococcus sp. | reverse complement strand
TTCCTGGCCTTCCTGGAAGGCTGCGGCTACATGGCCCGTATCGCCTTCATCCTGGACCGTGCCTTCCGTAAATTTGGTCTGTCCGGTAAATCCTTCATCCCCATGCTGATTGGTTCCGGCTGCGGCGTGCCTGGCATCATGTCCTCCCGTACCATTGAAAACGAACCGGATCGCCGGATGACCATCATGACCACCACCATGATCCCCTGCTCTGCTAAGATGCCTATCATCGCTCTGATTGCCGGTGCTTACTTCGATGGCGAATGGTGGGTTGCTCCTTCCGCTTACTTCGTAGGGATTTTCTCCATCATCATTTCCGGTATCATCCTGAAGAAAACCAAGATGTTCTCCGGGGACCCTGCTCCTTTCGTTATGGAACTGCCTGCTTACCATATGCCTACGTTGGGTGCTATCGGCCGCAGCGTTTGGGAACGGAGCTCTTCCTTCATTAAGAAGGCCGGCACCGTCATCCTGCTGTCCACCATCCTGGTATGGTTCGCTTCCAGCTTTGGTTTTACGGAAGATGGCTTCGGCATGGTAGAAGACCTGAACGATGGTATCCTGTCCTCTTTTGGCCAAACCTTCGCCTGGATCTTTGCTCCTCTGGGCTGGGGTGACTGGAAAGCTGCTGTAGCTGCTATCACCGGTCTGGTTGCCAAGGAAAACCTGGTTGGTACCTTCGGTATCCTGTACGGCCTGGCAGAAGCATCCGAAGAAGGGGAAGAATTCTGGGGAAGCTTTGCTCAGGACTTCTCCGTCATCAGCGCTTACTCCTTCCTGGTGTTCAACCTGCTGTGTGCTCCCTGCTTTGCTGCTATGGGTGCAATCCGCCGGGAAATGAACAACGGCAAATGGACGGCTTTCGCCATCGCTTACCAATGCGGTTTCGCTTACTGCATGGCCCTGATGTTCTACCAGTTCGGTTCCTTCATCAGCACCGGTACATTCACCATCGGTACGGCCGCAGCCTGCATCATCTGCGCCGGCATGCTGTACCTGCTGTTCCGCCCTGCTAAGAAATACACCGGCGAAGTCAAGATCGCTACGGAAGTCATGGACGATTAAAGCAAAACAAGGTATTATATTTCCGTAGGAGCGCCCCAGAGCGTAGCGGCGGTGCGCCCGTATGAAATGAATGAATAAAAGGAGATGGTTTTATGGGTACTGCGATTGTGGGCCTGGTCCTGTTCCTCATGGTAGCGGCTGTGATCCGCAAGATGGTCAAGGATCATAAAGCCGGAAAACATTCCTGTGGTGGCAACTGCGCCGGTTGTTCCGGGTGCTGCGGCTATCACGTGGATCCTAAGAAAAACTAAAGAAAAGGAGCTGTGAAAAGTGATTTCACAGCTCCTTTTTATTGTCAGCATGGCTGACTTACTTGCCCGCCGCAGGCGCCTCTTCACTCTTCACTCTTCGCTTTATCCCTCTTCCTCTCTTGACAAACCTACCAAAAACCTGTACTATAATTTTAGGAATTATTATTAATAACTTCTACTTTAATAATAATATGTACAATTCAACGTCCAAACTCCTTTGAGGAGCTGAAAATCTGAAACGTAGAGGAGGTCTCACAATGTTATTCAACACCACTCAGAAACAGGAAGAATTTCGCGGGCAGGTACGTGCTTTTGCTGAGGAAAAAATCAAACCCATCGCCTTCATGCTGGATAAGGAAAACAAATTCCCCGATGATGAAGTAAAAGCTATGGGCAAGCTGGGTTGGCTGGGTATCCCGTTCCCTGAAGAATACGGCGGTGCCGGCCTGGACTATGTGAGCTATGCCATCGCCGTGGAAGAATTGGCTCGTGTGGACGGTGGCGCCGGCGTCATCCTGTCCGCCCACGTATCCCTGGGCTCCTACCCCATCTTCGCCTTTGGGACGGAAGAACAGAAGCAGAAATACCTGGTTCCGCTGACTAAAGGGGAACACATCGGGGCTTTCGGCCTGACAGAACCTAACGCAGGTTCCGATGCCGGGGAAACGGAAACCACCGCTGTGCTGGACGGCGATTATTACATCCTGAACGGCAACAAGATCTTCATTACCAACGCCGGCAAAGCGGATACGTACGTGGTCTTCGCTGTGACGGAACCTGGCAAGGGCACCCGGGGCATCAGCGCCTTCATCGTAGAAAAAGGCATGCCGGGCTTTACCTTCGGTGACCATTATGATAAACTGGGTATCCGGTCTTCCCAGACCTGTGAACTGATTTTCAACAACGTCAAGGTGCCGAAAGAAAACCTGCTGGGTAAATTAGGCCAGGGCTTCAAGATCGCTATGGCTACCCTGGATGGTGGCCGGATCGGTATCGCTGCCCAGGCTTTGGGTATCGCTCAGGGAGCTTACGAAGCCGCTCTGGAATACTCCAAAGAGAGAATCCAGTTCGGCGGCCCCATCTGCCAGAACCAGGGCGTGTCCTTCAAACTGGCGGACATGGCTACGAAAATCCGGGCAGCCCGCTTCCTGGTGTACAGTGCGGCAGCCCTGAAAGACGCTCATGAACCCTATGGCATGGAATCCGCTATGGCCAAGATGTACGCCTCCGACACCGCTGTGGAAGTTACCAACGATGCTCTGCAGATTTTCGGCGGCACGGGCTACCTGAAAGGCATGGACGTGGAACGGTTCTACCGGGATGCCAAGATCACTACTATTTACGAAGGTACCAACGAAATCCAGCGGGTGGTTATTGCCGCTCATATTACGGACAAGAAATCTGCTACGAAGCACGCAGTAGGCGCTCCCAAGAAGGAAGAAGCCGCCATTACCGGTGTGCGTAAGAAACAGATTTTCAAAGACGGTACGCCGGAAGATCAGGTGAACGCTCTCGTAGCAGCTCTGAAGAACGACGGCTATGACTTCAGCGTGGGCATTCCTCTGGATACGCCCATTTCCGACGCAGAACGAGTAGTCAGTGCCGGCAAAGGCATTGGCCCCAAAGAGAACATGAAGCTCATCGAAGACCTGGCCAAGGCCGCCGGTGCTGCCGTAGGTTCTTCCCGTCCTGTGGCAGAAACCCTGCAATATGTACCTATTGACAGATACGTAGGCATGTCCGGCCAGAAGTTCAACGGCAACCTGTACATTGCCTGCGGCATTTCCGGCGCTGTGCAGCATCTGAAGGGCATCAAGTCCGCTACTACCATCGTGGCTATCAACACGAACGCTGGAGCACCGATCTTCAAGAATTGCGACTACGGCATTGTAGGCGACGTAAACGTGATCCTGCCTCTGCTGACAGCAGCTCTGGGTACGGAAGAGAAGAAAGCGGCTCCCGCTATGGTCAAGATGAAGAAGCCGCTGATTGTGAAGGAAGCTCCGGCTGACCGCTATGTATGCCTGGGTTGCGGCTATGAATACGATCCTGCTGTAGGCGATCCTGAAAACGGCATCGCTCCCGGCACGAAATTCGAAGATCTGCCGGATGACTGGATCTGCCCGCTGTGCGGTTCCCCCAAGAGTGCCTTTGTAAAAGCTTAAAGGAGAAAAAAGAATGGAATGCATTAGAAAATTAACGGACGAATTATATTGGGTAGGCGCCGACGACCGCCGTCTGGCTCTGTTTGAAAACATCCACCCCATTCCCCGGGGGGTATCCTACAACTCCTACCTGCTGCTGGGCGAAAAGACCGTGCTGTTTGATACGGCAGACTGGGCTGTATGCCGGCAGTTCCTGGAGAACGTAGAAGCCGTCCTGGACGGCCGTCCTCTGGACTATCTGGTGGTAAACCACGTAGAACCGGACCACGCTGCTTCCCTGAACGAAGTGCTGCTGCGCTATCCCGAGGTGACTGTAGTCAGCAATGAAAAAGCCTTCCAGCTCATGGCTCAGTTCGGCTATCATCCTGCCAACAAGGATGTGGTCAACGATGGGGATACCCGTACGTTTGGGACTCATACCCTGACGTTCATCAAGGCTCCTATGGTCCACTGGCCGGAAGCTATGGCCACCTTTGATACCACCACCGGCACCCTGTACTCCGCCGATGCCTTTGGTACCTTCGGTGCCCTGAACGGCCGCATCTTCAACGACGAAGTGGATTTTGACAGAGACTGGCTGGACGAAGCCCGCCGGTATTATACGAATATCGTAGGCAAATACGGTCCTCAGGTCATGAACCTGCTGCGCAAAGCCGGCAAGCTGGACATCAAGATGATCTGCCCGCTGCATGGTCCCGTGTGGCGCAGCAACATCCCCTATCTGCTGGATAAATACGTACATTGGGCTACCTATGAACCGGAAGAAAAAGGCCTCATGATTGCTTACGCCTCCATGTACGGCAATACGGAAAGCACGGCCAACATCCTGGCCGCCAAGCTGGCCGAAAAGGGCATGACAAACATCGCTATGTACGATGTGTCCTCTACGGATACGTCCTACCTGATTTCCGAAGTATTCAAGTACAGCCACCTGGTGCTGGCTTCTGTTACGTATAACCTGAACATCTATCCCAAGATGCTGACGTTCCTGGATGATATGAAGGCTCTGAACGTACAGAAACGCATCGTAGGCATCATCGAAAACGGTTCCTGGGCTTGCACCGTAGGCGGCAAGATGCAGGAAATCCTGGAAAAGATGA
>OMUE01000011.1 GCA_900314165.1 uncultured Acidaminococcus sp. | reverse complement strand
GTATGCTAGAATAACTCCTGTAAGTAAAGACTAACCGCATTGTCTTTATTTTTTCCAGCTAAGGTTAGGCAAAACTAACCTTAGCACTCCCCTTACATATTTCTTCCTTATTTCTGGAATGTCAACCTCTAACAAAATCTGGCGGCAGAGCTAGTCCCTCTGTCGCCGGATTTTGTTTGTGCAGATATAAATAAGGGCTCCGCCCGGCCCCACCACCGTTGCATTCGCAACGGTTCCCCTCCCCTCGCGGGGATGACAGGGCGCTGCCCCTCTTCGCTCTTTACTCTTCGCTTTTCGCTGCGCTCAGGCTCAGCAATTCCCCGTATACACATACTTCAGATACTTCTCTGCCACAGCCTTCAGTTCCAGAATCTTGTCCACCGGGGTAGCAGGCATCGTGAGCTGCCAGCGGGGGAAGTAGCGGGAAATGTGCAGCGGCAGTTCCGGAGAAAGGGAAGCCAGCCATTGGGCTTCTGCCTCCATGTCTTCCACGCTGTCGTTGCGGCCGGGGATGATGAGCGTCGTTACTTCCACGTGGCAGCCCTTTTCCACGGCTTTGGCAATGGCGGATTTCACCGTTTCCAGGTCCCCGCCCAGCCACTGATAATAGTCCGGGGTGAAGCCTTTTAAGTCGATATTGGCCGCGTCCACATAGGGCAGAAGTGCCTCCCAGGGCCCGTCGTTGATGGTGCCGTTTGTAACCAGTACCACGTCCAGATCCCGTTCTTTCAACAGCTTTGCGCAGTCCAGCACGTACTCGTAGCCGATAAGGGGCTCGTTATACGTAAAGGCCACGCCCAGATTACCGGCCATATCCTGGTATTTCAGAGCCAGGGCCAGCAGCTGCTGAGGCGTCAGCTCCATGCGGGCGATTTCCAAGCCCCGCTGGGAAATGGACGCGTTCTGGCAGAAGGGGCAGCGTAGGTTGCAGCCGAAGCTGCCTACGGACAGGATCAGGCTGCCGGGATGGAAGCGCATAAAGGGCTTCTTCTCAATGGGATCCAGGGCGATGGACGTGATCTTGCCGTAGTTCAGGTCCACCAAGGTACCGTCCACATTTTTCCGGGCCCGGCAGAAACCGGTTACGTTGGGAGGCAGTACACATCTGTGGGGACAGAGGGGACAGATGATATTGCCGGCAGCTGTACTCATAAATGTCTCACCACCTGGAATCTCCATAATTTAACAGGCTCTCTCGCGCCTATATTGCCTTTCTGACGGGCGATGGATACTTGTTGGGAGATTGTGTCCACTCCATCCAAATCCGGCAGGAGAAGGCCTCTCCGGTCGTCATAGGCGCTTTTCACGATGACACCATACCTCCGGGGATCCAGCTGGCTTTCGTTCTCGATAGGCTCCGGCTTGCCCAGCACGTCCACGTTGTACACCAGGTCTGGCAGTTCCTCCGGTCGAACCGGGGAGAAACGGGGATCCCGGGTGGAGGCGGAGATGCCATTGGCCAGGATTTCCAAGGCCACGTTTTTCTGGACCGGGCTGATGGTGCCGATACAGCCACGGAGCTGGCCGTGCATGTGCAGGGACACAAAGGCCCCGGCCCGTTCTGTCAGCATTTCCTCCGGCAGGCCTTCAGGCAGGGCAGCCGGATGCTTCGTCTTCACATAGGTCTCCACGCTGAGCCGGGCCAGCCGCACGTAGGGGTCTTCTTTAGCCTTGCGTGCACTGCGCAGCTGAGCCTCCCGGATCTGCAGCGGAATGAGCAGCTGGCGGTCCTTGTCCGGGCCCTGGGGCAGGAACGAGGCCACGCCATAGCCTACGCCGAACGGCCCTTCGTAGCTTAGCAGCTTTGCTTCTACTTTCTGGCCATCCAGAGCGCCGGCCATGATCCAGAAGGAATGGAGGCCGCATTCCGCCGCCCTCTGGCACATTTCTGCATTGAGGGTCAGCAGGGACAGGAAGTCCCCTTCCCCCAGGACCTTCGTGCAGGCCTTATCGAATTCCGGCCCTTCCGGCACGTAGCCGTAGGGTCCTTCCGGCAGCAGTTTGTGGGACAAATCCCCACTGGCAATGAACACGGCCTTCCGGTCCAGGATAGTTACCGCCCGGGCGATGGCCTGGCCCAGCTTGTAGTGAGCTTCCGGAGACAGGGCGGACAGCCCGATGCGCACCACTTTCACCCTGTTCAGCAGGGCGTATTGCCGGAAGAAATACAGGGGGATCATGGTACCGTGGTCCAGCTCCGGATTCCGTTCTCCCAAAGGTCCGGCAGGAACACCGCTGCGCTCCGCCTCCTGCGCTATGAGGCCGGCCAAAGCTGCGTCGTACTGGACCTGGAGCTTTACCTGGGAAGCCCGGAACTGGCCGAAATCCCCTGAGGCTCGGCTGCCACCGGCAATGTGGAAATAATCGGCGTACAACTCTGCGTGAGGACTGGTGATGATGATGGTATCCGGCTGCAGGGCTGCGGCCTGTTTCATGACCGCTTTATAGGCGTCTATGGTCTTTTGGATCTTCTTTTCTTCTCCCCGCCCGATCTCCGGCAGGATGATGGGTGGATGGGGCACTGCAAATGCCGCTAAGATGGACATGGTAAACACCTCGCTTTGGGTATATTGTAACATGAAAAAGCGAAGAGCGAAGAGATAAGAGCGAAGAGGTGTCCGCTGGACGGCATGGCATAGAACCATGTGTACCGCGGAGCGGCCTCTTTGCTCTTCACTCTTCGCTCTTCGCTATACCCGTTTCCTGAACCTCTCAAACAGCCTTACCGGTTCCCCGGAACTGAATTCATAGCCGGGGACGTATTCCAGGGCTTTGGCTTTGGCGGCTTCCAGGTCGTAGAACATGTCCCATTTGGTCTTGATCTGGGCCTTGCCCGTCATGCGCAGCAGGTAGGAGGGATGGTACGTGGCAATGCAGTCGATGCCGTCCCGGGTCTTGAACCAGTGACCCCGGCTGTGGGTGATTCGGGCGTCCGGGTTCAGGAAATACCGCAAGGCCACACTGCCCATAGCCACAATGACCTTCGGCTGCAGCAGCCGGATTTCCTGGGTCAGATAGCGATTGGCACAGAATGCCCCTTCTTCCGGCGTGGGGGTCCTGTTGTTCTTCGGCCGGCATTTGATGACGTTGCTGGTCAGGATCCTGTCCCTCGTCATGTGGGCGGCCCACAATTCCTTGTCCAGGAACTGGCCGCTGGGACCGATGAGGGGGCAGCCGTACTCATCCTCCACGCCTCCGGGGCCTTCGCCTACAATGAGCAGGGGGCTTTCTGTAGAGCCAAACCAGCCAACAGGGCCGATGCAGTCCTTCCGCAGGGGACAGGAGCTGCAGTCCTCCAGTTCTGTATGTAATTGCTGCCAAGCTGCTGGGTCCATAGCTGCCTCCTTATGGTTGTTGCTGTTCTGTGTTTGGGTGGATCCGTTCCAGGAAGAACCCGGCTAAAAAGCCTGTAAACAGGCCTGTAGGGATACCAATGGCAATGAGGATGGGCAGATAGGAGAACAGGGCGGAAGACCGCATGAGGGCTGCTGCCACGAAAATCTGGCCGCAGTTATGGGTAAAAGCTCCTAAAAGCCCTACACCGACGGAGGAGAACCAATGGCGTTTTACAGCCAGTGCCATGGCACAGAAGCTGAGAGAGGCACCGCCCAGGCCAATCATAAAGCCCGGCGTAAACAGGCCCGTGAACAGGAGCCCCGTCAGCAGGATCCGGGTAGCCAGGAACAGGGATGTTTTCCGGGTTCCGTACAGGTACAGCACAATCATGGTCACCGTATTAGCCAGGCCCAGGTGAGCGCCGGGCAGGGGCAGCAGGTAGGCAATCGTAGTCTCCGCCAGCCGCAGGGCGATGGCCGTGGCCAGCAGGATGCCCAGCTGGGTCAGGTCCTTGGTAGTCAGTTTATCTGAGGATGGCGTCATGGTCGTTCTCCTTTGCGTCGGTGGTTATAGTGATGAGAACTTTTTCCGGTACGCAGGCGATAGTCTGGCCGGAATGGGTGATTTTTCCCTGATGGATGCAGACCTTGTCCGGGCAGGGAGAACTCAGGACCTTGGCCCCGTCCTTATCATAGGCAATGGCGATTTCTCCGTCGGCTACAGGTACCAGCAGCTTCTTTTCTGCCGTAGTCTTCTTCAGCTGGATCCGCTGGACGACCTGCTGGTCCTTCCGGATCACCAGGACTTTGTTTGTGGCTGCAGGGTCGGCCCGAAACAGCACGTAGCTGACCAGGCCCAGGACGGCTACCACAAAGAGCAGCAAGAAATCGTTTTTGCGCATGACATTCTCCTTATTTTTCCGGGGTAAATTTATCCTTCAGACCGGAAGAAACGTGCAGAGTTCCCTCTGCATCCACATAGATCATTTCCAGATGGGTGTCTTTCTCCACTACGTCCATGGCCTTTTCCCAAGGCAGGACGAACAGCAGGGTGGAGTAGTAGTCCGCCCAGAAGGCGTTCCGGGTGACCACCGTCACAGAACGGGCGTGCCAGGCTGGCCAGCCCGTAGCCGGATCCAGTACGTGGTGGTACCGTTTGCCGTCCACTTCATAATACCGCTGGTAATCTCCGCTGGTGGCAATGGCCGTACCGTCTTTCACGGACAGGGTTCCCAGCAGCTTCTGGGGATCCCGGGGATCCTGGACGCCGATGCGCCAGGGCTTCCCGTCCGCCTTCGTGCCCAGCACCTTGATGTTGCCGCCGGCGTTGATGAGGGCCGTTTTCACAGCCTTGTTCCGGCTCAGCAGCCGGGCCGTCTGCTCTACGGCGTAGCCCTTGGCCACTGCACCCAGGTCCAGCCGGGCCTCCGGAGCCAGCGTCAGGGTATTGTCTTTCGTAGAAAGAGTATACTTCTTTGCACCTGTTTTGGCTAGTGCTTCTTTGATTTCCTGTTCTGTGGGCACGGTTTTCGCAGCTCTGTGCCGATTCCAGACCTGGATTACAGGCCCCAGGGTTACGTCCAGGGACGCATTGTGCAGGGGCGTGGTCTGGGTCAGGATATCCATGAGGTAAGGAGATGCCCTGTGAGGCCCTTTGCCCGCCGCCTCGTTGATGGCGTACAGGTCCTCCGGCCCCTGTTCCTCATAGGGATCCGTCTGGTTGGCGATGGTCTGGAACAAGGTAAAGGCCTGGTCCGTAGCTTCCTTCAGGACCTTTTCCTCATTCCCCGTGGTCGTAATGGTCACAATGGTATCCATGAGGAACCGGGTGTCCTCATGATTCTTCTGTTGAAAAAAGCAGCCCGAATAAATCAGGCTGCTTAAAACCAATGCCGTAGCGATCAGTTTTTTCATTTTGCTTTTTGAGCTTGTGCGGAAGGACAATCAGCGGCCAGAGCGCAATGAGCGCAGCCCGTAGGTTCTTCCTTGGCAGGAGCGTCAGGGGAACCGGTCACCGGAGTGATCTTCACCAGGCACTTCCGCGGGCACTTCATGGTGCACAGGCCGCAGCCTACGCACTTATCATAGTCGATGACAGGAATGCTCCCGTTAGGTCCATCCGTAATGGTAATGGCCTGTTTCGGGCAGGTCTTGGCGCAGATACCGCAGCTGATGCAGGAAACCTTGCAGTTCGTCATTGCGGCTTTGCCTTTTTCCCGGTTGTTGCACTGTACCAGGACTTTCTTCTTGGCATCGATCAGTTCGATCAGCAGCTGAGGGCAGGCTTTGGCACAAGCACCGCAGCCTACGCACTTGTTGTAATCGAATTGAGGCAGGCCATTTTCACCAATCTTCAGAGCACCGAAGTTGCAGGCAGCTACGCAGGCGCCATCGCCAAAGCAGCCGTAGTTGCATTGGCCGGGGCCGCCGCCCTGTTGTGCTCTCAGGTAGCAGTTGTGCACGCCCTGATAGTTGGAAGCCGGAGTCCGGTTGGCAACGCAGCCGTTGCAGTGCAGACGGGGAATCAGGCGGACATCGCTGTCGCCGCCGCTATCTTCCACGCCCATAACAGCAGCGATGGCTTTCTTGGCATCTGCGTTGGCAACAACGCAGCGGGAAGCATCTTTCTGTTCGCCGCTGACAATGGCGTTTGCCAGGGCACCGCAGCCTGCATAACCACAGCCGCCGCAGTTGGCGCCGGGCAGCAGGTTCGTGATTTCACCGATACGGGGGT
>OMUE01000087.1 GCA_900314165.1 uncultured Acidaminococcus sp. | reverse complement strand
ATATCTATTTATTTTCGTCTATAGGGGTGCCGCTAGGCAGGTTGGTTTCGCTCTTCACTTTTCGCTCTTCGCTATTTTTTCACAGCCTCTTTTTTATTCCGCCGCCAACAGTGTCACCGTGATCACCGTGCCTTCGTTGACCCGGCTTTGGAGGTCAATAGTGCCCTGATGCTGTTCTACAATATGCTTTACAATGCTGAGGCCCAGACCGCTGCCACCGCTGGACTTGGCCCGGCTTTCATCCACCCGGTAGAACCGCTCAAATACCCGTTCCTGGACAGCCTCCGGAATGCCGATGCCCGTATCCCGCACCGTCAGGATGACCTTGTTGTTTTCCCGTTTCATGGTAACGTATACGTGGCCTCCGGGCCTGTTGTACTTCACCCCGTTGTCAATAAGGTTCATGGCCATTTCCCGCAGCATATTGCTGCTGCCCAGCACATGATCCTCTGTCAGGTCCGTGTGGATTGTCACTTGCCGATCGTTGCAGAAAGGCTCCATAAAGTCCACCACGGACTGAATCAGGCTGCCTAAGGGCACGGAATCCTTCAGGGATCCCGGCGGGGCTCCTTCAATCCGGGACAGGAAGATGATGTTGTTGATCATTTCCAGCAGCCGCTTGGCTTCCTGGCAGATGAGTTTGCCGAAATGGTTTACGTCTTCTTTCTTCTGGTACAAGCCTGCGGCCATGAGTTCCGCAAAACCGCTGATGGAGGTAAGGGGCGTCTTCAGCTCGTGGGTCACGTTGGCCGTAAAATCCCGCCGCAGCTGTTCCCGTTCCCGGGCTTCCGTAATATCCATAATGATGAGCATACGGCTGGACCGCTCCTGAGGCGGTACCAGAGGCCGCAACGCCAACTGATACTGACGGCCATTGTATTTCATGAACCAGGTATGGGGTTCGTTGTCCATGAGCTGCAGGGACGGATAACGGGCTTCCTGAGGCAAAAGAGGCATCAGGAACTTACCCATCAGCTGTTCCCGGTAGGGGATATCCGGAGTCTGCAACACCTGCATGCCCCAGGAATTGATCCACTGGATCCGCAACTGGTCATCCAACAGCAGGACTCCTTCTTTCAGGTTGTCCGTAATGACCTTCATGCTGTTCCGTTCCTGCTGCAGCTGCCGCAGGTTTCGGTCCAGCTGTTTGCCCTGACGGTTGATGGCCATCAGGAACGGCTGCAATTCTTCGTAGGTCGTATGGAACACTTCATCGGAAATTACGTCTTTGTCGTGGCCGATCTGGGACAGATAGCGGGTAGCCTGGTTCAGTGGATCCAGCAGGTCCCGTGTCAGGTGCTGGACTGTGATCTGGCAGATGAACATCAGGATCAGGATCGTAATGACCCACCAGGGTAGCAGCTGCTCCAAAGGCCGGAACAGGTCCTGCTGGGTTCGGGCCGTGCGCAGTACACTGCCATCCTGTAATTTCTGGGCCGCATATAATGTGACTTTATCCAGAGTGTCAGAATTCCGGGAATCCGTGCCCCGGCCATATTGGAGCGCCTGCTCCACCTCCGGCCGGAACTTGTGGTTCACCATGTTCGCAGGACTTTCTGCCGAGTCAAAGCGCACGGTGCCATCCGGGCTGATCCAGGTGATCCGGATGCCTTCACCGCTCTGGGCCGCCCGCTCCAAAAACTCATAAGGGGCTGGTGTATGGGTCACTTCTTCCCCCAGCACAGCAGCGGACTGCTGCAGGTCGAACATGGTCTGCTTCTTGGCGGACTGCCAGTAAGCAAAGGCACATACAAGGGCGGTAATCAGGATGCATACCAGGCCTACCATCAGCAGATGGAGATAGATCCGTTTCTTCATATATGTCCCTCGTTACTGGATCCGGTACCCTACGCCCCGGACGGTATGGATGATTTTGCCGGCTTCTCCCAGTTTCTGCCGCAGGCTGCGGATATGCATGTCGATGGTGCGGCTTTCCCCTGCGTAGGAGAAGGACCACACAGCCTCCATGATCTGGTCACGGCTCAGCACGATGCCCGTATTGGCCATCAGGTAGTGTAGCAAGTCAAATTCTTTTACGGTCAGTACACAGGGCTTGCCAAAGGTGGTGACCTGATGCTTCTTCAGGTCCATGACGATGTCCCCGCACACCAGCTGGTCCGAATCCTGGGCCGGTTTCATACCGCCCCGGCGCAGCACAGCCTTGACCCGGCTTAACAGCTCCATAATGCCGAAGGGCTTTGTCATGTAGTCGTCAGCACCGGCGTCCAGACCGCTGACCACATCGTATTCACTGGTCCGGGCCGTCAGCATAATGACGGGCAGGCTCTGGGTAGCCGGCTGGCTCCGCAGCTTTTTCAGGATATCCAGGCCACTTTCTCCGGGCAGCATGATATCCAGGAGAAGCAGGTCCGGCTTCTGTCTTTCCATGCCTTTCCAGAAACTGGGACCATCAGGAAAAGCCTCTGCTTCGAATTTCTGGCTGCATAAGGCGTACCGTACCAGTTCCCGGATATTTTCATCATCTTCCACACAATAAACGAGAGCCATGAAAAAGCCTCCTAATCAAGGTTGTCTTTATAAGTAAAAAGTGAAAAGCGAAAAGTGAAAAGCGAAAAGCGAAAAGCGAAAAGGCCGCTCCGCGGAATCCGGCCCCCTCTGGGGGCGGGGAACCATCGCTTGCGATGGTGGTGGGGGCGTGCAGCGCACTTCTAGTCCCTAGTATAGGAAATTATAATTAACTTTCTGTTTGCACTAACCCGTAGGGGCGCCCCAGAGCGTAGCGGCGGTGCGCCCGTTAAAAATGTTGAATAGCCTGGATGCGGGTTTGCCGCCGGGGCCTGCAGCCCCTCTGGAAAACCCCTACGGTGTGGAATGTGAAAGTTAATTTCAGTTTTCAATACTAGTCCGCTAATTAACTATTATTATACAATGTTCGGAAACTTTCTAACAGGGGGTATAGCTAACTGCAATAACAGAAATACGAACATATATTCACTTTTATGTTGCCAAAACGAACATAACGTGCTATTATATCAATAGCGAACAAAAGTTCGGAAAGGCGGTGGCAATATGAAAAAATTAATCGTAATCTTCATGGCTGTGTTATTCGGCGTATCCGGTCTGTGGACAATCCAGATGGAAGCGGCGGTACCGGCTGCCTATCATAAAGAAATCGTCCGGGTGTACAAAGGGGATACTCTGTGGTCCATAGCCAGCAAGAGGACGGCAGAAGGGGAAGATGTCCGGGAAGTCCTGGACCGCATTGTAAAAGCCAATAAGCTGGACCTGCAGAAACACATCCAGCCCGGCCAAAAGCTCATTGTCCCTACAAAACAGCTCTCCGTGAACAAAGCCCGTACCTCCACCCCTAGGAAAAAATAAAGCTAGTGCAGCGCCCCCTATACAAAATCACACACGATACACATCTTCTATGTTATACTATTACATAAGAATAATATCAGCTCCGGACTAGGGAGCTGGATCTGGAGGGATCTCTATGGCAGAAGATACGGATAAACGAGAAGAAGTACAGGCGGACGAAGAAGAAGTGGACGTAGCAGAAACCCGTCCTATGGATGCAGAGGCAGACGATGACGCTCAGGACGTCACCGAACCCCTGGATATTGCAAAAGAATCGGAACAGATTATCCGCTGGGGCGCTGCCCGGGCCAGCGTCATCGTCATGACGCCGTTCTTAGGGTCCCTGGCCCTCATGGCCAACGAAGTGTACATGATCACCCGGCTGTGCGACCTGAGAGGCGTGGAGCTGGAAACCGGGGCTATTGCCGGACTTATCGGTTCTCTGGGTGCCTCTTTCGTAGGCCAGACCATTTTCACAATCATTCCATTCCCGCCCCTGCAGGTACCCATGGCTGTAGCTATCACCTATGGCGTAGGCAAAGCTGCCAATGCCTGGCTGGATGCCGGCCAGCCCCAAGACCTGGAACGTTTCAAGGAAATCTATGAACAGGCCCGCAAAGAAGGCATGGCCCGCTTCAAAGAATTCAAGGAAAACAGCAAGAAGAATATGCCTTTGGGCGATGAACGGCAGAAATTTGCGGACAAGGCCAAACCCTATTTTGATCAGGCTAAGCCTTATTTCGACAAGCTGAAGACGAAAGCCGACGAAGCTGCCGACAAAATGGGCGACGCCGTAAAGAACGTGGATACTCTGAAAGAAAATGTCAACACCCTGAAGGATAACGCCATCGAGCAGCTGACCCCTCTGAAGGAAGCTGCCGGCCGCTGGGTAAACGCCCAGACCTGGGAACAGCTGAAACAAGGCGAAGTAGTCGTACCTTATACGGATTTGGCTGCCGGCATCGGCGAAGCCATGAAGGATAGCGAATTCTCCTTCAAGGGCTGCACCTACAAAGGCGAAAAGATGCTGGAGCTCACCGTAGAACATGAAAAATACGGTTCTCTGACTGTGGACGTAGAAATCCAGGCTCTGGCCCTGAATAATATCGCTTCCTATGCACGGTTCCGCATCCATGATTTCGCCATTGCGGACAACAAACTGGGCGAACTGGTAGTGAAGCTCCTGGGGACCCGGATCATCATGAGCCTTGTAAACGCCATCTTCAATATGCGGGTTATCAACCGGGATGACCTGATCTGCACCTTCAACGATAAGTCCCTGACGGTGGACTTTACGGACGTGGTGAACAAGAGCAAGGTAGCCCAGCTGAAAGTCAAAGGCTTCAACCTGTTCGACCTGGTTCGTCTGACCGGTCTGGTTCCCGAAGCTGATGGTCTCCATGTGTTGAGCCAATGGGGCCTGAAAAAGTAAAATCGTGCTACAAATTTAACACAAATGTGCATTGTCAAAGGAGAATGGAAACATTCTCCTTTACTTTTTATTAAAACTAACGAAATTAACAAAATATTTAGTACAACCTGTGGATTTTTTGTGGCGAAAAGATTATAATACAACCGATGGTAAAATTTGCGAATTGAAGGGGTTCGCAGAAGGAGGTTTCATAATGATAAGCTTTTTTGTGTGTCTTGCTATTTTGATTGCTGGTT
>OMUE01000015.1 GCA_900314165.1 uncultured Acidaminococcus sp. | reverse complement strand
ATTACGACGTGGATAATCGTTATAAGGTAGATTTTTGCATTACTGTTTCCGGGGACTCAATGGTCAACGCTGGCATTAATGACGGCGACATTGTTTTCGTTAAGCAACAGCCGGAAGTGGAAGTTGGCCAGATCGGTTGCTTTGAAATCGACGGCGAACGGGTATGCCTAAAACGATTTTATAAAACAGATACCGGCGTCATGCTGGTATCGGAAAACCCAAAATACGCGCCCATGGTTTTTAATGCTGACAATTGCCAGGATTTCCGCTGTTTAGGCCTAGCTGTTTTAAAACAATCAGTCATCAAGTAAAGGAGGCTATATCATGGATATTAAAAAGACTATCTGCATCGCTTTGGCGGCAATGAGTTTTTCCGGCGTTGCCGCCGCCCGCTGCCTGCTACTTAACGAAAAGAATAAAACCTACACGGTCCCGGACGCACTGAAAGAAATCAACGCGTCTATTACGTCCCGTGCGTCGGTCAGCACGCCGGATTATGATATCATTGCCTCCCCGTTTATAGATGATTACGTTGCCAGTCATAACCAGATGGTTATGTGGGCTTATCCCTACGAAAAGCCAGAATCCTATCTAAAGCATAAGGAAAACGGCTACATTGTGCGATCTCGCGGAAAATCGTTTTTAACTACGCTCTATACATACCATGGCGTTATGGTGGGGATACAAAATAAATCTACAAAACCACTAGTCATTGATATTAACAACTCTACCATACAAATAGGGAAATACAATGGACAGCCTTTTTATACGGGACGTTTTATCAATCAGGGAGCCAACCAACAGCCAAATATCATAGTTCCGCCGGGGACAATGAAAGCTGTTGTGCTGCATCGGGCGGACGCCAACCCGGTTAGTGGGGAATGGATTTATCCACCCGGCCCTCTGGATTTTGACCATTTAAAAGTCAATCTGTATTTAAAGGTCAATGATACCTATGTTTCTCTGGTCGCGGACGGTGGCATCCCCGAAAACGTCCAGGAAAAATATGACATGGCAACGCAATGGCCAAACGCCTAGGAGACGTATTATGGAAATCATCCATTCGCCCAACGGTACCTGGGGCTTCCGTACCGTCATTGGCCTTGACCCGGCAACGGGCAAGCGCAAGCGCGTGTCCCGGTTCGGCTTCCCGCGCCGCAAGGACGCGGAGGCCGCCTTGCGGGAAATCCAGGAATCCATCAAGAAACAACAATACGTCCCCGGATCCAACGTGACGTTTGAAGAATTTGCCGCCGACTGGCTGAAAATCTACAGCCAGCAGGTCAAAATATCAACCGTCAGGATACGGGAACATAATGTTGCCTGGCTAAACCGTCGCTTTGCAAAAATCCCGTTGCAGCGGATAACCAAACGTGATTACCAGATGTTTTTGTTGGACCTCAAGGATAAATTACAGCCCAACACCATCTGCGGGGTACACGCAACGGCCAAAATGATTTTTAAAAAAGCCCGTGAATTTGAGCTTATATACAACGATCCCACGGAGTTTGCCTCACCGCCCCGCCCGTCCCGGAAAATCATAGACCCGGAACAAGACGTACCCCAATACCTGGAAAAAGCGGACTTGCAACGGTTTCTGGATGAATCCAGGCGGCACACTCAGTACGGAGATTATACGGCGTTGTTTATGCTGCTGGCCTACACTGGACTCCGCATCGGTGAAGCCCTTGCCCTCACCTGGGAAGATATAGATTTAACCGCTGCAACGCTCAAAGTCACCAAAACCCTGTACAACCCCAACAACCGTTACAACGCCTACCAGCTCCTGCCGCCCAAAACGCGGACGTCGGCGCGGGTTTTATCGCTGCCCGCTCAATTGGTCGCGGAACTTAAAAAATACCGTCTGGAGGCAACGGCCCACCGGTTTACGTTCGGCGAATTGTGGCACTACCCTGGATGCAGCCGTGCCGGTTTTGTTTTTACAGCCCCGCTGCATCCAGGATATCCGCTCACCCATAGAAGCGTACAAAACCACATTGACCATATACAGGCAGCTTTAAAACCGCCGTTGCCCTGCCGTGTCCATCCTCATATTTTTAGACACACCCACGCGTCACTCCTAGCCGAGGCGGGCGTTGACCTGGTAGATATTATGGACCGCCTGGGCCATTCTGACGATACTACAACACGTAAGATTTACCTACACGTTACCAAACACATGAAACGCCTGGCAGCGGAAAAATTTGCGGAACTTATGGAACGTTAGTCAATCCCCACGTTTTGCCATCGTTTTGCCGGTATTTTTCCGTTCCCAGATTTTCACCAGACATTCACCAGACTTTCACCAAATTTTTTCCTATTTTTCCCACGGTTTCCTAAAATTTCCTACATTGCATAAAAATAAATACCCCGTGCATAATATACACGGGGTATTTTTATGGAATTTTTTTCGCCCAATCCCAGCCCAATTTCAGCCCAATTTCACGGGCTTTCTGGCCTATAAACGTAGGCCGGGCGCGGGTTTTCGGGTTTCCGTTTACATCATGCCAGGCATGCCGGCGCCCATGCCAGGAGCGGCAGGAGCAGCTTCCTTAGCCGGTTTGTCAGCTACGACGCATTCGGTGGTCAGGATCATAGCGGCGATGGATGCAGCATTCTGCAGAGCGGTTCTGGTCACTTTGCAAGGATCTACAATACCAGCCTTGATCATATCCACATATTCTTCGGTCTGAGCGTTGAAGCCAACACCCTTTTCAGCCTTCTTGACAGCTTCTACGATGACAGCGCCTTCCAGGCCTGCGTTGCTGGCAATTTGCCGGACAGGAGCTTCGATAGCGCGGCGAACGATGTCGATACCGGTCTTTTCATCGCCGTCAGCTTCTGCTTCCAGCTTATCCAGGACAGGCTGTACCTGCAGCAGGGCAGTGCCGCCGCCGGCAACGATACCTTCAGCAACAGCAGCACGGGTAGCGTTCAGGGCATCTTCGATGCGCAGTTTCTTATCTTTCAGTTCGGTTTCGGTAGCAGCACCAACTTTGATGACAGCTACGCCGCCGGACAGCTTAGCCAGACGTTCTTGCAGTTTTTCTTTGTCGAAGGAAGAGGTGGTTTCAGGAATCTGAGCGCGGATAGAAGCAATCCGATCAGCCACAGCCTGTTTGTCACCAGCACCGTCAACGATGGTGGTCATATCCTTCGTTACACGAACCTGGCCGCAGGAGCCCAGGTCAGCCAGCGTAGCGGAATCCAGTTTCCGGCCCACTTCTTCGCTGATGACGGTAGCGCCGGTCAGAGTAGCGATATCCTGCAGCATAGCTTTACGGCGATCGCCGAAGCCAGGAGCCTTCACAGCTACAGCCTTGAAGGTGCCACGGAGTCTGTTCACAACCAGGGTTGCCAGAGCTTCGCCTTCTACGTCTTCAGCAATGATCAGCAGTTCACGGCCTTGTTGTACAACCTTTTCCAGTACGGGCATAATGTCCTGAATCAAGGTGATCTTTCTATCGGTGATGAATACGTAAGGATTGCTCATTACGGATTCCATCTTGTCGGTATCGGTTACCATGTAAGGAGAAATGTAGCCACGGTCAAACTGCATACCTTTTACGGTTTCCAGAGAGGTTTCCATGGTCTTGGATTCTTCTACGGTGATAACGCCGTCGTTGCCGACCTTTTCCATAGCGTCAGCAATCAGGCCGCCGATTTCTTCATCACCAGCGGAGATAGAAGCAACCTGTGCTTTTTCTTCCTTGGTGCTGACTTCTTTAGCGGAATCCTGCAGTTCCTTGACCAGGGCATCCGTAGCCTTCTTGATACCTTTCTTCAGAACCATGGGGTTAGCACCGGCTACAACGTTCTTCATGCCTTCATGAACGATGGACTGAGCCAGCAGGGTAGCGGTGGTAGTACCATCACCGGCCACATCGTTGGTCTTGGTAGCTACTTCGCGAACCAGGGAAGCGCCCATGTTTTCAATAGGATCTTCCAGTTCGATATCTTTAGCAATGGTCACGCCATCGTTGGTGATGGTGGGAGAACCGAATTTCTTTTCCAGGACTACGTTACGGCCCTTAGGTCCTAAGGTTACCTTTACGGCATCAGCCAGTTTATTTACGCCGCGTTCCAGGCCACGACGAGCTTCTTCATCAAATTCAACTAATTTAGCCATTCTTAATCGCTCCTTAATTCCAAATTCTATAGGGTGTGTTGTTCTCTACGTAGTAAGGGAACTTTCACTTATCTTCTTCCACGATAGCCAGCAGGTCGCTGTCTCTCAGGATGATGTAGTCTTTCCCATCCAGGGTAACATCACTGCCGGAGTACTTAGCAAATACAACTACGTCGCCAACTTTGACTTCGGAAGCTACTCTGGTACCATTGTCCATAAGACGGCCAGTGCCTACAGCTACGACTTTACCGGTTTGCGGTTTGTCCTTATGAGCCGTATCGGGCAGATAAATACCGCTGCTGGTTTTTTCTTCTTGTACAATGGGTTCCACTACAACATGATCATCCAAAGGTTTTAACATCTTAACAAATCCCCTTTCGTTTTATAAGCAGTTTCCATATTGTTTGGGTTGTTATTAGCACTCATTTCATTGGAGTGCTAACTACAGTAACTATAATAGCATGTTTCAAAAAAAAATCAAGCCCTTTGACTATTTTTTGTCAAAAGGCTTGACCATTTTTTTCAGTCTCTGCAGCATGGCCCCGTAATTTTCCCGTTTATGGGGAAACAGGCAGCCGCTGCAGTCCTTGATGCCATTGGGCAGGATGGTGTAGTCTCCCCCGCACTCCCCCGGTGCGAAATACAGGGGACAGAAGCAGAACAGGCAGTTGAAATTCTCCGGATCTGCGCCCTTGTGGCAGGGAAAGTATTCGCACTCTTTATTGCAGAAATAGTTGAAATGGGACATTGGATCTATTACACCAGCTTGCGAATGTATGGATCTTCGCTAATGCCTTGTTCCAAGACCTGCTGGGCCCATTCTTTGGCACAGAACAGGGAGTGATCCCGGTAGTTGCCGCACTCTTTGGCGGTGGTGGCGGGCACATCTTCCCATTTCGTCTCCAACACCAGCTGCAGAGCTTCCTTCAGGGCCACGGCTACGTCATGGGCATTGTGGCTGCCCCAGCACAGCAGATGGAAGCCCGTCCGACAGCCGAAGGGAGAGCAGTCCAGGTAGCCGGGGATACGGGGCCGCAGATACAGGGCCAGCAGATGTTCCAGGGTGTGCATGCCACCCGTAGGGATGGCCTGCAGGTTCGGCTGGGTCAGGCGCACGTCGAAGTTCGTCACGATATCCCCTTTCGGCCCTTTTTCTTCCGAAATTTTCCGCACATACGGAGCCTTGACCTTCGTATGGTCCAACGTAAAGCTTTCTATGATGACTTTTTCCATTTTTTATCTCCTTTGCAAAAGGGCGCACTGCCCTACGGTTGGCACGCCCCTACGAAATTCTGATTATTGAATTTCGCCACATTTTGACTCCTGGCCGGAATCCGCGCTGCGCGGCCTCTTCGCTCTTTACTCTTCGCTCTTCGCTTTTTCCGCGTACGCCTTTGCCAGCCGCCCAAACTCCTCCATGGTCAGGCTTTCGCCCCGGCGTTTGCCGTCGATGCCGGCGGCTTCCAGGAGGGCTGCCACCTGATCGCTGCTGAGTTCCAGAGCCTTCAGGCAGTTGCTGAGCATCTTTCGCCGCTGGCTGAAGGCTGCCCGGACCACCTTGAAAAACGTCCCGGCGTCCACGTCCACAGGAGGCTGTTCCCGTTTCTCGCAGACTACCACCATGGAATCCACGTGGGGCACCGGCATAAAGTCTTTGGCTGGCACAGAAATCGCCAGATGGGGCTCACTATAATACTGGATGGCCAGGGACAGGGGCCCGTAATCCTTGCTGCCAGGGCCTGCCGCCATGCGCTGGGCCACTTCCTTCTGGACCATGACCACCAGCCGCTGGAGAGGCAGCTGCCGTTCCAGCAGGGCAAAGATAATGGGCGTCGTAATATAGTAGGGCAGATTGGCCGCCACCGTAAAAGGTTTGTGCTCCGTCACTTCCCCCAAATCGATCTTCAGGGCGTCCCCGGGCACGATTTCCACATTGTCATAGCCTTCCAGGGTCTTAGCCAGCACGGGCAATAGAGTCGTATCGATTTCCACGCTCTTGACTGCAGCCCCCGTTTCTGCCAAGGCCTGGGTCAGAGTACCGATGCCGGGACCGATTTCCAGCACCAGGTCTCCTGGACCGATCTTGGCATATTGGGCAATGCCCCGCACCACTTGTTCATTAATGAGGAAATTCTGGCCGAATTTCTTTTTGGCTCTGAGGCCAAAGGTCTGTAAAATATACCGGGTCACTTCCCGGCTGGCGATTACCGGATGCAGCATGTCACTTCTCACCTTGTTCCTTGTCCAGCTGGGCCACAGCATCATTGAATTCTTCCCGGGTCACGCCGTAGTTGTTCAGCTGCTGTACGAACCGTTTCGCGTTCCCGTACCCTATGCCCAGGATAGCTCCTACTTTGTCCCGACGATTGGCAGCTTCCTCGGACCCGCTGAGTCCGGACAAAAATAAGTCCCGAGAGGAAAATTCCTTTCGGGGCTTCATTTCCTGGAAACGGACTTTGGACAGAGCCTTGCGGATGGCTTCAGGCTTGGCCTGCTCTATGCCGATGTCGTTATGGTCATAGGCTTCCAGCCTGGGCACGAAGGCCTGTCCGGCATCCGGGAACCGCTCCGTCAAGAACTTGCGGATGCGGGCGCCGGCGCCATCGGGATCCGTCATAATGATGATTCCCCGTTTCCGATACGCTGCTTCAATCCGGGCCAGTGTGTAGGGAGCCAGGGTAAAACCGCCTGTCTCGATGGTATCCGCATCCACAGCCTTTTTAATGGCCACGGTGTCCATCTTTCCTTCAACAACCAGCACTTCTTTCAGCACGATAGTCTCCTATTCTTTTGTCATTCCAAAATATACATGGTCACGTCTCTGCGGCCCCAGCGGATGGCATCGCCGTAGTCTTCCATAAACAGGTCGATGCGGTTGCCGTTAATATCGCCGCCGCAATCACCGGCCACAGCAAAGCCATACCCGGGAATGTACATCCGGGTCCCATAAGGGATTACATCCGGATCCACAGCTACGATACCATGATAGGGTACCACACCCGTAGACGTCAGGCCCGTACCGCTGCCTTCTGCCAGGGTGTAGGCAGAAGCTTCCACACTGTGAGCGGAACGATACCGCACAAAACCACGGGACGTTTCAATCATGTTCAGGTTGCGGCCAGTACCGACTTCCACCACTTCCGCTTTCGGTTCGGACAGGACTTCCTGATGGATTTCCTTCTTCACCTGGGAACTGCCCACCTGTACAGTCCGGTACGTTACCTTCAGCTGGCCGTTCTGGCCTGGCTCCACTACGTTCCGTCTGCCCCGGGGCAGGTCGTCGTTATTCCGCATTTCCACTTCATAGGGGATATCCTGTATTTCCGTAGATATCTGGTTTGTAGGAGATATTACATGAATGGTCATGTTCCCACGTGCTTCAGTATCTAAGCCCGGATATACCTGATATCCAGCATAATCCACGCCTACAGCGTCCAGTACTTCCCGTACCGTCTTACGTCCTATGGTATAGTCGGTGGTTCTTCCTGCTTTCCATACCTTGATGGGTACAGCCCGGACTACCTCGATGGTAGCGCCTTCACCAAATTTTTCGTTACCGGCGACCTCATAGCCGTCAGCCTTTTGAAGAACAACACCTGCTTCTTCCAGAGCTCCCTCAACCGTCATAGCTCTGGTACTCAGGGGAATGGTCTGCCCGTCCACTTTGATGGTCACATTCTTGGGTGCCGAAGCAAATCCCGTGAAGTTCACCGTAGCCATCAGCAGCAGCATGACAACAACCCACTTGTAAGGACGTTTAAAATGATTTGTTTTACGCAAATTTTCGCCTCCTTAAAGTAAGGCAAGCATACCATAGGAGCCATTTCCTGTCAAAATTAAATTAGTACCAGCTAGTAATTTTGTACATTTATTATGTAAAATCTTGTGACGATTTTGTGTACTAAACAGTACTTTTACCGGAATTTTACCCGAAATTTACCTTGAAAAACAGTTTTTTCGCATTAAAGTATGAACTTTTTATGATATTTTCCGGAGTCGTTCCCCGTAGTGCCGCGGCTTTTTCCGCTACGATGAAAGTATATAAGGGATTATTTCGCTTACCCCGGTAGGGTACCGGTGCCATATAGGGAGAATCCGTCTCGAACAGGATCCGGTCTTCCGGCATTTTCGCCAGGATGTTGCGGACGCCCCTGTCGTTTTTGAACGTGCTGGTACCGCCGAAGCCGAAGTACCAGCCCAGGTCCAGGAACTTCTGAGCCATGGTCCAGTCCCCGGAAAAGCAGTGCAGCACGCCTCTGACGCCCTGCCCTTCGGACAGGATCACGTCCGTCAGATCCTCGTGGGAGTCCCGGTCGTGGATGATGACGGGCAGGCCCGTGCGTTTTGCCAGGTGCAGCTGCTCAATCAGGTACCATTTCTGCAGGTCATGGGGAGAATTTTCGTCATTGTAATAGTCCAGGCCGATTTCCCCGATGGCTGCCACCTTTGGGTCGGAGCACCATTGTTCCACCTGTTTCAGGTCGTCCGGACTGCAGTGACTGATTTCCTCCGGGTGCAGGCCAACGGCGGCGTAGATAAACGGATATTTATGGGCCAGGTCCAGGGCCATTTTCGAGCTGGGAATATCACAGCCGGGATCAATGATCCCGGCCATGCGTTGTCCAATCTCTTCAATTAGCGCTTCCCTGTCCTGGTCAAAGTC
>OMUE01000133.1 GCA_900314165.1 uncultured Acidaminococcus sp. | reverse complement strand
ATCTGCCCATCAACCCGGCGGACATCAACCGGCAGTACGAACCGGTCATCCGCATTAACAGCCAGTCAGGCAAGGGTGGCGCTGCGTTTGTTATGCAGCAGGCTGTGGGTTATTACCTGCCGAAAGAAATGCATCCGGAATTCGGCCATATCGTGAAGGAAGCTGCCGACCAATTCGGCGACGAGCTCAGTGCCGGCCAGATTGTGGATCTGTTCAACAAGGAATATGTGGACTACAGAGGACCCTATGAACTGGGTAAGGTCAAGATCTACGACAACCACGATGGCACGGAAGACACCAGCACCACCTTTGAAGGGGATGTGAAGGTGAACGGCACGGAAATGCACGTTATGGGCGACGGCAACGGTCCCATTGATGCTTTCTTCAATGCCCTGCACAAGATGGGCATCGATGGCTACGAATTCATCAACTACCATGAACACGCTATTTCCCAAGGCTCCAACTCCAAGGGCATCAGCTACATCGAACTGAAGAAGCCGGACGGCTACCATATCTTCGGCGTGGGCATCCATCCCAACATCATCACCGCTTCCCTCCTGGGCATTGTGAATGCGATTAACCGGTCACTGAAGAGGGCGTGAGGATAGACGTTAGTGGTGCGCTGCACTGCCCCCTCGCCAGCTTCGCTGGCCCTCTCCCCCTACGGGGGCGACAAGTTGCCCTGCGGGCTGTCATCCCCGCAGGGGAGGGGAACCGTGCGAAGCACGGTGGTGGGGCCGTCCAGAGGACACACTCGCACTAACGTCTCGTCAAAAAAGACTTGCACAATATTGTCGTGTATGCTAGAATATTTTGGTAAAGCTTATTGGTGGAGGTGAGAACATGCCGAATATTAAGTCTTCCGTTAGAAGCGTAAAGACTGATGCTGAACGGCGCGCTGCCAATGGCCCGGTAAAAGCTGAAATCCGCAGCACTGCACGCAAAGTTGAAGCATTTGCTGCTGCTGGATCTAAAGAAGAGGCCCAGGCCACTCTGAAGGTAGCTGCAAGCTTATTAGATAAAGCTGCCCGTAAGGGTACGGTAAACAAATTTGCCGCAGCTCGTAAGAAATCCCGTTTAGCTAAGAAAGTTAATGCAGTAAAATAAGTCACACATGGAAGGCTGACAACGACCGTTGCCAGCCTTTTTTGTGTTCTCATAACGGGACACCTTTGCTGACAGAAACTATATGGCTATGATATAATATATTAATTACATTATTCCATGCCTGCGGGCGGCACGGGCGACATTTTTGCTTTCGCAAAAAGTCTTGTACCGCCCCTACGGTAATAAATAAGTTATTCAGGATTTCCTATAATCATCCCTGGGAAATTCGTCGTAGGGGCTCCACCAGATTTTTCAATAAATAAAGCGGTTTCAAGATTGAAAATATCGCCTGTGGAGCCCGTTACTAGGAAAGAGAGCGAACTATGTCTAAAAAAGACCATATCAGGAATTTTTCCATCATCGCCCATATCGATCATGGTAAATCCACCCTGGCAGACCGGCTCATTGAAAAAACCGGTACCCTGTCCGCCCGGGAAATGGAGGACCAGGTCCTGGACTCCATGAGCCTGGAACGGGAGCGGGGCATCACTATCAAAGATCAGGCTGTGCAGCTGGATTATACGGCTCAGGACGGCAAAAATTACGTTCTGAACCTCATAGACACCCCGGGTCATGTGGACTTCACCTATGAAGTTTCCCGGGCTCTGGCGGCCTGTGAAGGGGCTCTGCTGGTTATAGACGCCACTCAGGGCATCGAGGCCCAGACCCTGGCTAACGTGTATCTGGCTATGGAGCATGACCTGGAAATCATCCCTGTCATCAACAAAATCGACCTGCCCAGCGCCGATGTGCCCCGGGTAGAAAAAGAAATCGAAGACATCCTGGGTATCGACAAGAGCGAATGTGTCCTGTGCTCCGCCAAGACCGGCCTGGGCGTAGATGATGTGCTGGAAGCCGTTGTGAAGCGGATTCCGCCTCCTAAGGGCGATCCTGGTGCGCCTCTGCAGGCTCTGATTTTTGACTCCAAGTTCGATGCTTACAAAGGCGTTATCCTGTACGTGCGCGTGTTCAACGGCAATCTGCATAAGGGTATGACCATCCGCCTTATGGCCACCGGCAAGGTCTACGAAGTGACAGAAGTGGGCGTATTCAAGCCTGCCATGGTCAACGTGGACGACTTAGCAGAAGGCCAGGTAGGGTTCCTGGCGGCCTCCATCAAGACCGTCAAGGACGCCCGGGTAGGGGATACGGTGACGGACAATTTCCTGCCTGCCAAAGAGCCGCTGCCGGGCTACCGGAAGGCTACGCCCATGGTATATTGCGGCCTGTATCCGGTAGAGACTAACGATTACGACAACCTGCGGGATGCCCTGGAAAAACTTCAGCTGAACGATGCATCCCTGTCCTTCGAACCGGAAACGTCTTCGGCTCTGGGCTTCGGCTTCCGCTGCGGTTTCCTGGGCCTGCTGCACCTGGATGTCATCAAGGAACGGCTGGAACGGGAATACAACCTGACGCTGATCACCACGGCGCCTAACGTAATCTACGAAGTGGTGAAGACCAATGGGGATATCGAAATGGTGGACAACCCGTCCCTGTTCCCGTCTCCAACGGTCATCGAGCACGTGGAGGAACCTTTCGTAAATGCGACCATCATCGTGCCCAAGGACTTTGTTGGGCCTGTCATGGAACTGTCCCAGGAAAAACGGGGCGAATATGCCAATATGACGTACCTGGATGAAAACCGAGTCATGATCCATTATGCCCTGCCTTTGAGTGAGATCATCTTCGACTATTTCGACAGGCTGAAATC
>OMUE01000040.1 GCA_900314165.1 uncultured Acidaminococcus sp. | reverse complement strand
TTCAGGCCGGCCAGATGGGTGCCCCCTTCTTCCGTATTGATATTATTGACGAAGGTATAAATATTTTCCGTATAAGCGTCCGTGTACTGCATGGCCACTTCTACGATGGTATCCTGCCGTTCCCCTTCCACGTAAATCGGTTTTTCATGGAGGGGTTCCTTCCCTTTGTCGATGAATTCCACGAAGGAAATAATGCCCCCTTCATAGTGGAACGTTTCGTCAGCGCCGGTACGCAGGTCCGTCAGCTGGATTTTGACTCCCTTATTCAGGAACGCCAGTTCACGGATTCTGTGTTTCAGCGTATCGTAGCTGTACACGGTCTCTGTAAAGATGGAATCATCGGGCCAGAAATGGACGCTGGTACCGGTTTCATTTTCCTCACAGGTGCCTTTTACATACAGAGGACGGGTGGTCTTGCCTTGTTCGAACTCTATGCCGTAGACTTTCCCGTTCTTCTTGACTTCTACTTCCATGTGCTTGCTCAGGGCGTTTACGCAGGATACGCCTACGCCGTGAAGGCCGCCGGACACTTTATAGCCCCCGTTGCCGAATTTACCACCCGCATGGAGCACGGTCATAACCACTTCAATGGCGGGTTTGCCCACCTTGTGCATTTCCACAGGAATCCCACGGCCGTTATCCGTTACCGTTATGCTGTTATCCTCATGGATGAATACATGGATGTGGTCACAGTAACCGGCTAACGCTTCATCGATACTGTTATCAATGACTTCATAAACCAGATGATGCAGACCTCTGGCACTGATGCTGCCTATATACATGCTGGGACGCTTCCGTACAGCCTCCAGGCCTTCTAAAACCTGGATCTGTTCCGCGCCGTAGTCCCCATGGACAGCGATTTCTTCTTCAATCGATTGTTTCTTTTTCGCCATTACAAACCTCCAAAATACCTGCTCTACCGTTTCTGCAGGGTCTTGCTGGAAATCCCCGACAGAATGATCTTATCCTTCGTAACCACACAGCTGGATGGAGGAAAAGATTCTGTCAGGTCGATTACATTATCCATCTGCAGCTTGGGCTTCAGAAAAAAGCGGTAGATATTCGTCCGCTTGTTTCTGATGTCGAAGATGCCTATGATTTCATCCATCCGGACCACATAATTATTTCCTACGTGCAGGTACATAGACGCGTCTCCTTTTTTCTTCCTGAAGTATATCTTCCACTGCTGCATCGTCCAATTCAGCCGGTGTCAGGCCCCTGCATAGCATGACGGCAAAATATTTCGCTTTATCGTCTGCTTTAGGGTCCATAGCCCTATTTACGGCCCAATCCACCGTTCTTTCTTTTACGTCAGCAAATGTTATTTTATCACATTCCACCATTTTGCGGCAATCTTCGTAGGTAATCCAGGGTGTTTCCATCAGGCATTGATGGATATTTTTCCGTACAGTTTCCTGCTGTTTCTGATAACAGGAAATGCAGATGGTCTGTCCCGGGATCAGGGGAGAACCGCAAAACGGACAAAGCAGACTGCGGTCCACCTTCGGCATAAAAGGCTCAGGATCTTCTTTGGCCTTGCGTTCCTCCTCCAGAGCTCCGTGAAACACCTTCATGTCTTTTATGGTATATTCCGTACCTTTCAGGGCTAACACGCTGTTGACTTTCTGCACATAGGACCCCTTGGCAGTCAGCAGAGTCTGGGACCACATGGGATAATCCGTGTGGATATACAGGACCCGTCTCTCCAGCTTATAAGGCTGGGTATGCCTGGCTGCTGCAGAACCCACTACGTCCGCCCAATGGGCTTTCAACTGGTGCAGCAGGTACTTCTGCTTCGCAGAAGCTGTCTTCAAGACCTTTAAGATCAGTTTTTCAGCATCCTGCACCTGTCTCCTCCTCCAATGTGCCTTCCCGTACCAAATAGGCAATGCCATCTCCCTGGATGGGAGCCAGCTTCCGGTCATTCACTGTTAAAAAGGTTTGGACCGTCCCACTGATGAACCCTAGCAGCTTCTGCCTTCGGTGAGCATCCAGCTCGCTGAGCACATCATCCAGCAGCAGCACGGGATATTCCTCGATCACCTGATGGATAAATTCCAGTTCGGACAGCTTCAGGGCAAGGGCAGCTGTCCGCTGCTGTCCCTGGGAACCAAAGACCCGGAGCGGACGGCCTTCATGGAGGATATCCAGATCATCCCGATGGGGGCCGATGCTCGTATAGCCCCGGAGGTAATCCAACTTATGGCGTTTCAGCAATTCCTGGCCATACCACTGTTCCCAGTAGGATCTGTCCTTTTTTTCCCTGAGGATGACATTTCCTTCTGCCTGTTTCTGCACATAAGCCAGCTCCAAGGCTCCCTTTGTGCCTGTAATGCCGTCATAAACATTCTGAGCTGCTTCCAGGATGCCGCTGAGAGCCGAAAGCCGGAATTCCAAGATACCGGCAGCCAGCTGGGCCAGTGCCGTATCCCAAACCGTCAACTGGGCTTCTTCCAGATGTTCGGCCTCCCGACACTGCTTCAGGAATTTATTTCTCTGCTGCAGTACCCGGTTGTACTTACTCAGCAGGTCATAGTACACAGGACTCACCTGGGCAATCTCCATATTCAGAAATTTACGCCTCAGAGACGGATCTCCCTTGACCAGCAGCAGATCATCCGGTGTAAAAAGCACCAGATTTACTTTGCCATATTGTTCCTTCGGAGAGACGGAACCGCCATTGAAAAGGTTTTCTTTCTTCAGCCGTCCCTTCTCCATATGCCGCTTGACCAGCAGCGTATTTTCTCCGTATTTGTCCCGATAATCCAGCTGGACGGCCCAGGCATCCGTACCAAACATGGACAGTTCTTCCTCGTGACGGGTACGGAAGGAAAATCCCCGTGCTCCATAATACAAGGCTTCCAGAAGATTTGTCTTACCCTGGGCGTTATCTCCGTAGAAAATCGTTATATCATGAGACAGGGGGATATCCAGCTGCCTGTAGTTGCGGAACTGCAGCAGCCTTAATTTCGTGACCCTCATGTTAGAAAATAACCCGTACCGGCGTCACAATGTACGTATAAGTGGAATCCCCTTCCGGCATCAGCCGTGCAGGAGACAGTGAGGTATTCGTTTCCAGGCTGACCTGATCCGTACCGCAGTTTTTGAAGAAATCCATGAAGTAACGGGAATTGAAAGCGATATTCAGGGGCACGGAACTGCCGATGGTCGTACAAGCTACGATTTCCTGGCCCTGGCCCATATCGCTGACAGCAGAAGACAGGACAATATGGTCAGCTTCCAGGCTCAGGCGCACGATATTATAGTCGGATTGGGAGAATAAAGCCACTCTCTGGATGGCTTTTTCCAAATCCGTCCGGTTGAACACAGTCCTATTGTTGAAAGAAGGAGGGATAGGTTTTCTGAAGTCAGGGAAGTTTCCTTCAATCAGGCTGGAAATAATGGTCAGTCTGCCCACTTGGGCCAGAATCTGACGCCGATCCTGGCGCAATTCTACATCTTCCGGCAGATCTCCGTTCAGGTTAGTGCCGATTTCTTTCAACAATCTGGCAGGAATCAGCATGGAAAATTCACTGTCATCCCCATTTTCCAACAAAGCCGTCTTAATAGCCAGCCTGTGGGTATTCGTCCCTACAGCAGTCAGTTCCGTACCCTTTTTTTCCAGGTACACACCGGTATACAGGGGTCTGCTATCATCTGTAGAGCAGGCATAAACCGTGCTGCGGATCAGGCTGCCGATTACGTCTTCAGACAGGTGCAGCACATGTTCCTGACCGATGGTAGGCAGAGCCGGATATTCTTCCGGATTCATAAGAGGGATATGGTACTGGCCTCTTGCTTTTTGAGCTTCAATAGTCAGTTCGGTTTCATTTTCATTCTGGGTAAGGGTTAGTACATCATCCCCGTCAAATCTGGCCAGCAGATCACCGATGGCTTTTGCCGGAACCAGGATTTCTCCATCCTGCATGCCATTGACCTGCAGGACGATACTCATAGTAAAGTTGATATCCATAGCGATCAGGCTGACTTCATTACCTGCAAGTAAGAAATGGATACCGGAAAATATAGGAGCATTGGGACTGGATGAAATTGCTTTTTTAACGGTGTTGACTCCTTTGGCCAACTCACTGCTTATACAGGAAAACTGCATGACAGTACCTCCTTTTATCTATGTCTATAAATATTTAAAAATTAGTAGCAACAGTAGTAGGAGCTGTGGATTTGTGGAAAAGTCCTTTTCAGCCTGATAAATCCTTGTGTGGCTGGTTGCATAACTTTGTGGATATCCTGTGCGTTGTTATCCACAATTCCACAAAACCGGAAATCGTAAAGTTTATCCACAGAGTTATAAACAAGTTATACACAAAGTTATACACAGCTTGTGGATAACTTATTTCTTCAATTCATCAATAAGCTCTTGCAGCTGCTGCTCCAGCTCCGGGTTATCTTTCTTTTCGGAAGCAATCTTGTCACAGGCGTGAAGTACAGTCGTGTGGTCTCTGCCTCCGTACCATTCTCCAATCTTCGGAAGGGACAGCTCCGTCAGTTCTCTGGTCAGGTACATGGCAATCTGACGGGGATAGGCTACCGTACGGGCTCTTGATTTTGCTTTCAATTCTTCCTGCTTGATTTTGAATTTGGCGGCTACCAGCTGCTGGATGGCTTCCGGAGTGATGACTTTTGTGGATTCGTTGGTCAGATTCAGGTCTTTCAACGCATCTTTGGCTAATTCCAGGGTAATAGGTTTCCTTATGATTTCTGCGTGGAAGCGGACTTTTGTGTAAGCGCCTTCCAGCTCCCTGATATTTGTCTTCACGTTAGCTGCAATCATCTGGATGACTTCATCCGGGATTTGCAGCTGGTCTTTTTCGGCCATATTTTTCAGAATGGCACTTCTGGTTTCCAGATCCGGATGCTGGATCTGGGCACTGAGACCTTGGGAAAACCGGGTAATGAGACGATCTTCCAGCTTGTCCAGCTCTTCCGGGGGTCGGTCGCTGGAGATGATGATCTGTTTATCGGCTTCTTTTAAAGTATTGAAGGTATGGAAGAATTCTTCCTGGGTGGAATCCTTGCCTCTTAGGAACTGGATATCATCAATTAGCAGCACATCGATATTTCTGTATTTATCTTTGAACAGCTTTGTCTTGTTTTCCCCAATAGCCGCAATCATCTCGTTGGTGAAATTCTCGCTGGATGTATAGAGAATCTTCATTTCCGGATGATTTTTGTGGATCCGGTTACCTATGGCGTTCATCAGGTGGGTCTTTCCCAGTCCGGAGTCACTATACAGAAAGAAAGGGTTAAAGGCCTTCCCTGGATTGTTCGCTACGGCCATAGCTGCTGCATGGGCAAAGTTGTTAGAACTGCCTACTACGAAATTTTCAAATTCATATTTAGGAGAAAGATGGGTCTGCCAGACTTCCTGTTTTTTAGCGGTATTTTTTGTAAGTTCCTTCTGCAAAACCATTGTTGATTCAGTATCCGGAAATAAGGTCTGTTCCTTATCCTTTGCTGAACGGATTCCCAGGGAGAGCTTAATAGGAGAACCACAGACTTTTTGCAGATTGGTTTCCAGTAAATCCTGGTAATGGTCTTTGATCCAATCTTTTGTCAGCTTGTTAGGTACTTCCAGAACCAGCGTATCGTCTGTCAGTTCTCTGGGAATGGCTTGTTTTAACCAAAGCTGGCATTTTTGTTCTTCCTCTCCTGTGGCTAAAGAAGCCTGCAGCAGATTCCATATCTGGAAAAGGTTTTTGTCTTCCATGACCATTTCATCCTTTATCTTCACTGTGTTTCATATCGAACATATATTATACCATTTCCCCTCCAGCTTGTGGAAAAATCTGTGGACATGTGGATAACGTTCGGTAAGAATCCATTGGGAATCGGCTATTTTACAGAGATTTTGAGTTATCCACAAAATCAAAGTTATGCACAGAAAGTTATCCACAGCTGTGCATAACTTTACCGGTTCCATAAACGGGCCCAAAAACCTCTGTTCTTCAACCGTTGAATTTCAGCTTCTGCTTCTTTATATTTTGCTTCAGCTTGTTCTGTTTTTTGCTTTTCTTCCTGGAGATTGGCCGCTGCTGTTTCTTTGGCATTTGTCAACGCTCCGATCTGCTGTTCTTTCAACCGCAGCAGAGCTTCCTGTTGAGCTACTGTAGTTTTGGCCTGTTCCCGTTCTTCCGTCAGATCCTGCAGCTGTTTTTCCTTAGCTTCCGATTGGGCTTTATATTCCAGATACTGGACTTTTTCAGAAGTCAGGGCTTTTGTCTTCTCCATTTCTCCGATTAACTGCTGCTGTACTTTTCCTAACTGTTCCTGAACCTGGTTCATCTTGACCAGCAGCAGCTTATTCTGTTGCCGCAGTTCTTCTAATTCTTCATCCTTATTCTGTTCATAGACGATGACCGGGTTTTCTGCCCGTCTTTCATCCAGGAATTTTATAGCTTCTTCATCCAGCATAAGGAAGCGATTTTGCTTTTGAAGGTGATCTTTTAACTCTTCTTCATACCGTTTGATCTGTTTTCGGATGGCTTCGTATGATACTCCTTTTTGTTTGGCATAATCTTTTATGGTAATCAGCATACCGTCTTCCCCTTCTTATTTTTTCATACAACTCGTGTCCTACAAAGTTCATACAACCTTGTATAAGAAAAACAACCGGATTATTACAATGGTTGCATATGCTTAGTATATCATAATTCTGCTACTTTTGTTACTAGTATAGGAATTTGCAACCGAAAAGTTTTCCACAGAAAACACACTTATGCACAGAAAGTTATCCACAGATGTGGATAACTTTCATGAAAAGGCCGATAGAATCTGTTTTAAATGAAGGCTTAGGTAAAAAATGATTTGTGGATAACTTTTGAATAGAGTTTTCCACAGAAATACCACTTATCCACCAATAGTTATCCACAACTGTGCATAACTTTGGGAATAATGGCGTAAAAATGCGTAGCTTTGGCTGCTTATAGACTTATCTATTTGTGGATAAGTCTATAAAAATTAAGAAGGCGCTGTGAAAAAATGAATTTCACGGCGCCTTTCCTTCGGCTCGAGACTAGAGACTCGTGACTTGAGACCAACAGAGTCTGTAAAAACCACTGTTCCTGTCCTTATTGTTTTAATTTTGCAATCAGATCCGTAATCTGTTTATCCAGATTAGGATCCTTTTCCCGTTCTTTTTTGATTTTTTCCCAGGCATGAATCACCGTGCTGTGATCCCGGCCCCCAAAACATTCTCCTATTTTAGGCAGGGATAATCCTGCCAGTTCCCTTGTCAGGTAAATCGCAATCTGCCGGGGATAAGCAACTCTTTTCGTCCTTTTCTTGTCTACCAGTTCATCCACTTTCAGCTTGTATGTGGAGGCTACCAGCTGCTGGATGGTATCTACGGTAATGAACTTCGGTGTATCCGTTATGCTGAGCTCTTTCAGAGCATTTCTGGTCAATTCCAGGGTTACAGGCTGCCCTGTAAGAGTGGCATGGGCCCTGACTTTTGTGTAGGCTCCTTCTAATTCTCTTACGTTCTTTTTTACACTGCTGGCAATCATCAGGATTACGTCATTGGGTAGTTCCAGATTATCCTTTACGGCCATATTCCGCAGGATGGCCATCCGGGTTTCCAGGTCCGGATGCTGGATATCCGCAGTGAGGCCCTGGGCAAACCGGGTTATGAGACGCTCTTCCAGTTTATCCAGTTCTTCCGGCGGCCGGTCGCTGGAGATGATGATCTGCTTGTCAGCCTCCTTCAGCGTATTGAACGTATGGAAGAATTCTTCCTGGGTGGAGTCTTTTCCCCGCAGGAACTGGATATCATCGATGAGAAGTACGTCGATATTCCTGTATTTGTCCTTAAAGGCTGCTGTTTTGTTTTCCCCAATAGCCGCAATCATCTCGTTGGTAAAGGTTTCACTGGAAATATATAATACCCTCATATCCGGATGGTTTTTCAGGATAGCGTTACCGATAGCGTTCATCAGGTGGGTCTTGCCCAGACCGGAATCACTGTATAGGAAGAACGGATTATAGGCTTTACCGGGGTTATTGGCTACGGCCATAGCTGCTGCATGGGCAAACCGGTTGGAATTGCCCACAACGAAATTTTCAAATTCATATTTTGGAGAAAGATTGGATTGGAATGGCTGCTTTTTTTCTTTTTCCTGAGTGACGGCTGCTGGTTCTTCCGGCTGCGTGGAGCCCGGAGCAAACAGATCCTCTTCTGTATTTTTCTGTTTGCTTACCTGATAGGAAATATTCATGGGCAGGCCGCAGATTTTAGATAGGGTTTCCACAAGAAAATCTTCATACCGTTCCAGGAGGGTATCCTTTGTAAATTTATTTGGCACATCCAGTACTAATGTGTCCTCTGTCAACTGTCTGGGACTTGCCTGACGAATCCAGCGGCTGCAGCCCTTATGTTCTGTCTGTTGATCTGCTTCCTGGAGCAGCTGGTTCCATACCTGGGCCAGTACAAGCTTATCCATCCGGGTTCCTCCTTTCAGATTCCGCATATTTTCGAATTCTTATTATACCATTGCAGGTAAAATCTTAAAAGTTGTGGATTATCCTGTGGACATGTGGATAACTTTTGTGGAAAAGTGCTTTTTTCCTTGTATCCATGGGCCTTTTGGGTTTTTCCACAAAATATCCCCTTATGCACAGAAAGTTATCCACAGGTGTGGATAACTTTGGGGATAAGTTGATTTCATGGGCCTGGAGGACTTTTATCCGAACGGGTGTTTTGTGGAAAAGTAATTGGGAAAAAGAAAATATAAATTTTTTGTGTTTCATGTAGAAGAACATCAGCTAACACAATCTGTTTATTTAATGAAGAAAAAAATTTATTCTGGTACGTTTCCATCCTTTGCCTGTCTTTACAAATCTCAGAATTCCCTATACAATAATCCTGTTTACAGGCAATAAGGAGCAAGACTATGGAAAATGACAGATTGGATGATTTTACCCGGGGCAGTATCCCCAGGAAATTGATTCATTTTATGATTCCTATCCTGGGAGCATTGATTCTTCAGGCTATGTATGGTGCTGTTGATGTGCTGGTAGTCGGTCGGTTCGGTACTGTGCCGGGACTTTCGGGTGTATCTACCGGCAGTAATGTGATGAACCTGGTTACGTTTATCGTATCTGGCTTCGCCATGGGCATTACCGTCCTGATCAGCCAGTACATTGGAGCGGATAACCGTCACAAGATCGCCCATGTGATTGGCGGTTCCTTTGCCGTCTTTACTGTGTGGGCCATCCTGTTATTTGGGGCTTTGGTGTTTTTTGCAAAGGATATCGCTTTGCTGATGCAGACACCTAAAGAAGCCATGACGGAGACCGTCCGGTATATCCGGATCTGTGGCAGCGGCATCATCTTCATCATTGCTTATAATGTGTTATCTGCTATCTTTCGGGGCTTAGGTGACAGCCGGTCTCCCCTGATATTTGTGGCCATTGCCTGCGTGGTGAATATTTTTGGGGATCTCTTATTGGTAGCCGGCTTCGGTCTCAATGCAGCAGGAGCAGCTCTGGCTACCGTATTGGCTCAGATTGTCAGCGTGGCAGCGGCTTTATATATCGGGTATTTGAAGAAACTGCCCATTATCCCTACCCGGCAAACCTTCCGTTTTAATGAAGAAGTGCCCCGCTTTACAAAGATTGGTACCCCCATCGCTTTTCAGGAATTGCTGACCCAGTTATCCTTTATGGCAATTGTGGCGTTTATTAACAGATTAGGGTTGGAAGCCTCTTCCGGTTATGGTGTGGCGAATAAGATTGTAGCTTTTGTCATGCTGATTCCGGGATCCCTTATGCAGTCCATGAGTTCCTTTGTAGCTCAGAATGTAGGCGCCCGATTGGAACATCGGGCGAAAAAAGCCATGGTTACAGGTATGACCATGGGCGTGGCAGCAGGTGTCTTTGTCTTCATCCTGGTGTTCTTTTTTGGGGATAAGGTCGCTGCTATCTTTACTACGGATGCTGCCGTTATAGACCGGGCATTTTCCTATCTAAAGGGGTTTGCACCGGAAACGATGGTGACACCTGTCTTGTTCAGCTTCATGGGATATTTTAACGGCCATCAAAAAACGTTCTTTGTTATGAGCCAGGGCATTGCCCAAACCTTTATGGTACGGCTTCCTGTCTCGTATTATATGAGCATACAACCCAATACAACGTTGCAAGCCATTGGTACGGCAGCTCCTTTGGCGACGGTTTTTGGGATTTTGATCAACTTGGCATATTTTAAAAGAAATTTTAGAAAAATTAAAAAGGAGACTCTCAAATGAAAAAAACTACGATTGCCATTACGGCGGATACGTACCGCCATGCTTCTGAAGTGACAAATATGATTAAGGCACCGTTTACGTCCCGGGATCTGGTGGAAGTTGTGGCCAAATTGGGCGCTATACCCGTAGTCCTTCCTGATGTGCCCGATGCCTGCGGTGAAGATTATGCACAGCTCTTTGACGGTCTCATTATTCCCGGAGGCGCTGATGTGGATCCTACATTCTTTGGAGAAGAACCTCTGTGGAAGGTAGGCGGTTCTAATTATAAGCGGGATGTCTTTGAAATGGCGCTGGTGCGGGCTTTTTATAAGGCTGGCAAACCTATCTTCGGCATCTGCAGAGGCTGTCAGCTCATCAATATCACTCTGGGAGGCGATGTGTATCAGGATCTGCCCAGCCAGGATCCCCAATGCACTATCCTCCATACTCAGAAGGCTGACGGACATTATCCTACGCACCACGTGAGTCTGGTGCCCGGCAGTGCTTTGCATGATGTGTTTGGAGATACAGCTTATGTGAACTCCCGCCATCACCAGGGCATCCGAAAAGTTGCACAAGGGTTGTATGTAACGGCAAAGGCTCCGGATGGCGTGGTAGAAGGGATTGAAACAAAAGACCGCCAGATTGTTGCCGTCCAATGGCATCCGGAAAATATGTGGCGGGAACACGAGGAAATGTACCGGCTGTTTGAAGATTTTGTGCAGCGGGTTGCTGGTAAAAGATGATAGATGATAGAAGTCAGATGATAGACTTGTTAGCAATAGTGTCATATGGCAGTTTTGCTTTTTAGTTTGTATTATGTAGCAAGTAGAAAACAAACTTTGTATGAATGGTTGTTTTATAAAATTTCTTTACAAGGTTTGTCGCATTTGATATAATATTTTTTATCCGATGCGGGCATAGTTCATTGGTAGAATGAAAGCTTCCCAAGCTTTAGAGGTGGGTTCGATTCCCATTGCCCGCTCCAATTAAAATTCACGAGGTGCGTAGCACCTCTTTTTTTTATGTGATATAATACACCCAATTCATAAACAGATCACAAATAAAAACAAGGAGGCTGACTATGGCAGGGTATAATATTTTGCAAAAGAAGATTTTGGCGGATGGTATCATCAAAAGCGGAGACGTGCTGAAGGTGGACAGCTTTCTGAACCATCAGATTGATGTACCCTTCATCAGCAAACTGGGAGAAGAATTCTTTACTCTGTTTAAAGACCGCCCTATCAATAAGATCCTGACCATCGAAGCCTCCGGTATCGGCATTGCCTGCCTGACGGCCATCCATTTCCGGGTTCCCGTGGTCTTTGCTAAAAAATCTGCCGGCAGTAATATGGATGCAGATGTATATGCAACAGAAATCAAGTCCTTCACCCACAATAAAGTGAATCATGTGATTGTCTCTAAAAAGTACCTCAATGCCGGTGATCACGTGCTGATTATCGATGATTTTCTGGCCAATGGCTGCGCCGTAGAAGGGCTGATTGATCTGGTCCATCAGGCTGGAGGCGAGGTGGAAGGCGTGGGCATCGCCATTGAAAAGGGATTCCAGGGCGGTGGTGATGCTTTGCGGAAAAAGGGATATGACGTAAAGAGCCTGGCCATCATTGAAAGTATGGATGCAGCCAGTGGCACAATCATGTTCCGCTAAGGAGTGCTCTATGGATAAGGAAAAACAACAGGAAACACAACCTTTGTACAACGACCCGATTTATAAATTTGAAGGACAGATTCCCTTTCGCAAGGCTGTCCCTTTTGGTCTTCAGCACGTTCTGGCCATGTTCGTGGCTAACATTGCACCGATCCTGATTGTGACCGGAGTGGTGAAGATGCCTATGGAACAGGCCGGAGCTCTGGTTCAGGCCGCTATGATCATGGCCGGTATCGGTTCCCTGCTGCAGATGTTTCCTATTGGACCCTTGGGCAGCCGGCTTCCTATCATCATGGGCATCAGCTTCACCTTTGTATCTACGTTCTGTGTCATCGGGGCCAAATACGGCTATGGGGCGGTTCTGGGAGCTGCTCTGGTAGGCGGCTGCCTGGAAGGCTGCCTGGGCCTGGTAGCCCGCTGGTGGCGGCGTTTCATTCCTCCTATAGTATCTGCCAGCGTAGTGACTGCTATAGGATTTTCTCTGTTGGGAATAGGGGCAAACTCCTTTGGGGGAGGTTTTGGCAATCCTCATTTTGGAGAGGCTAAATACCTGATTGTTGGGTCCATTACCCTTTTGTCCTGTCTTGTGTTCAATATTAAAGCTAAGTCCTTCTATAAACAGCTGTCCGTTTTGTTTGGACTGGTAGTAGGTTATGTGGCCGCTTATTTTTATGGCATGGTGGATCTGTCGAAAATCAGCTCCGCTGGCTTGTTTTCTTTGCCAAAGGTCCTGCCTTATAGCTTGGAATTCCATCCGGATGCTATATTCTCTGTATTCCTGATTTTCCTGGTGTCCGCTACGGAAACCCTGGGAGATACATCTGCCTTAACCGTCATGGGGTTCGGCCGGAATGCCGCGGATAAGGAGATTGAAGGTTCTATTGCTGTAGATGGGTTTATCAGCGGCCTTTCCTCATTGGTAGGCTGTCTCCCCATTACATCCTTCAGCCAGAATGTAGGGCTCATCGCCATGACCCATGTGGTAAACCGGAAAGCCGTGGCCAGCGGAGCCATGATCATGATTTTAGCAGGCCTGTTCCCTGTGCTGGGTGTGATCCTGGCCTCCCTGCCGGAGGCAGTGCTGGGGGGCTGCACTCTTATGATGTTCGGTTCTATCGTGGTCAGCGGTGTCCGTATGCTGGGCGATTGTGGCTATAGTCAGCGTAATATGATTATCGCAGCTCTCAGTCTGTCCATCGGCATCGGCTTTACCCAGAACCCTGCTATCTTTAAAATCTTTCCGGCCCTCATCAAGAGTGTATTTGCAGAAAATTGTGTGGCTGTAGTGTTTGTAGTGGCTGCTCTATTGAACTGGATTTTACCGGAAAGGATTGAGTAGGTTTCCGGGAAAAAGATGATAGAAGTCAGATGATAGATGATAGACTTTGTTCGTATTAGGAGTAGTTTTCAGTTACTTATCGTTTGATAGCAGTTAGCTATGATGTTAGCCATAAAAAAAGATTCCTCAGAGTATTTTCTGGGGAATCCTTTTTTATAATTAAAACAACCTTAATAAGCAACGTTGTTTTAGACCTGCACAAACAAGTCTATCATCTGACTTCTATCATCTTTCATCTCTTAACAAGGATTGCTGCTTCTGCAGCTCGGCAACCCGTTCCTTGAACGTCTTGCCGGAAGGTTGTGTGGAGGTTGTTTCAGCAGATTTCTGCTGGTCCTTGGCTTTCTTTAGTTCTTTCTGCTTGGCTTTTTCTGCTTTTGCTTCAGCTGCTTTCCGGGCTTTTTCCTCTTTGGCCTTTGCTTCCTGTCTGGCCTTTTCTGCTTTGGGATCCTTGATGGCAGCGGCCGTATTCAGGTTTGTGACCCAGGTCTCCCCATTATCGCTTTCCGTCAAGGTCATAATGGGCGTGCTGCCGAAATACAGGCTTTCTCCGTCAGTGGAAGCGTTGTAGTTTGCCTCCGGTTCATCATGATAGATTCGGGCCAGGCGGCCGGCTACCAGATAGCTCCGTTCCCGGGCACTCATGGAATCCGTTGCAGCGGGAATCCCTACAGCTTTTTTGTTCAGCAGGATATCCCCGGTCTTTTTGTCTACATTGACCCTGTTGCCACTATAAGCGTACATCCGTTCCGTATATTTATCCCGCCGGGATTCATTGCCCGGATGGTCGGAAGGATTAAACACGGAGCCTAAGAACGTTTCCTTGCTGGTACCCATTTTTTCAATCACCCGCTGCCACAGGGCACTGCCTGCACCGGGGTTGTAGTTGGCATCGCTGGCGTACGTAAAGCCCAGTTCGTCGGCTTTCTTTTCCATGGGCAGGGTTACGAGCTTGGCACTGCCCAGGTTGGCCAGGAGAGCCGTTCCCAGAGCTTCCAGACCGTTGCTCTGGCTTTCTGCAATAGCAGCTAACAGGCTGATAGGCATATTTTTCTTGACGCCGTTGGCAGGGTCTTTCCGTTGGCCATGGCCCATTTCGTGACCCAGTACGAAAGCGATTTCATCTTCGTTATAATTCAAGGTATCGAACAGGCCGATGTTCACAGATACATTATGGCCCAGGGTGCAGTACGCGTTGAAATTCGTGTTGTTGTTGACGAAGTAATTGTAAGGCTCCTTCTCGATGTCGGGATCCGTCTTGGCAATAGCTGTGGACAGGCGGCTCATAACCCGGTCCAGCATGGCATTGGCCTGAGGATCATCGTTGACGCCTTCCTTGTCTTTTACCTGGTTCATGTAGGCATTCCGGCCTTCCCCGTCAAAGTAGGCAATCTGTTTGTTCAGGGCTGCATACTGGGCAGATACGCCGATGACAGCACCGATTGCACTGGCAAGATCAAAGGCTTCCGCCGGTTGAGCAGGAGGCAGGGCCGTCAGAGAGGCGGTCATCAGGGCTGCCGTAAGACCCAGAGACACTTTTTTCCGTAAACTTCTTTTTTTACTCCCCATAAGAGTCAACTCCTTATACAAATTCCCTATTATAAGGTTACAAAAATAGGATGAAAAATGGATGAAGATGAGCCTGTTTTTATCATTTTACACATCCGTATGGTATAATTATCTTATTATACCATAGGAATTAAGGAGTGTCTTTTCATGAAAAAAATCCTTTTTTTGACTACAGGGGGAACTATTGCCTGCAAAGTCACAGATGATGGATTGGAACCTCAGCTGAAAGGGGCGGACATTCTAAAAGAAGTACCGGAATTAAAAACCCTGGGAGATATTACTGTACAGGATCTGACTCTTTTAGACAGCAGCAATCTCATGCCGGAACACTGGAGCAAGTGGGCCAGGCTGATTGGTGATAATTATACAGATTACGATGCCTTCGTGCTGACTCATGGCACGGATACCATGGCTTATACGGCCAGTGCCCTGAGCTATATGCTCATTAATCTGGGAAAGCCCGTAGTGCTGACAGGAGCCCAGGTTCCCCTGAGCCTGCCTAACAACGACGCCCGCAGCAACCTGGAACTGGCCTTTTCCGTAGCTGCCAGCGGCTTGCCCGGTGTCTTTGTGGCCTTTGGCAATAAGGTTATCAAGGGTAATTGTGCGAAAAAGATCTTTACGAGAAACTTCAACGCCTTTGAAAGTGTCAATGAAGCTCCTGTGCTGTATTTCAGCAAGAAGGGCGTGAAGAAGAACCTGCCCAGCCGGCAGAACGTAGGCGGCTTCCGGGTAGAAGATAAGCTGGAACCGAAGGTTATGGCCATTACGGTTACGCCGGGGCTGGCACCGGATATCATCGACTATGCCGTGCAGCGTGGCTACAAGGGCATCGTGCTGGAGTGCTATGGCGCCGGCGGTGTCAATACGGAGAAACCAAATTTCCTGCCCGCTATCAGAAGGGCTGTAAAAGCCGGTGTAAAGCTGCTCTGCGTCAGCCAGTGCCTGTTTGACGGCGTGGACCTGTCCCTGTATCCTATGGGCATCCTGGCCGCCCAGGCTGGCGTAGAATCCGGCGGACCTATGACCTTGGAAGCTGCGGTGACGAAGCTCATGTGGTCGTTGGCTAATGAAGTAAGCGATGAGTAAAGAGGGAAGAGCTAAGAGGCCGCTGCGTGGGGCAAGGTAGAAAGGAACATCATCATGGCTGTGGAATATAAAGAATTGGCAAACCGATTCCTGACTTCCTGGCAAAGGGAACGGACACAGAAAATCAAAATCTGCCTGTTCGGACAGCCAGGTGCCGGGAAAAGTTCCCTGATCAATGAATTAACAGGAAAGAAAATCGCCCAGGTGGGGCAGGCTACGGATACCACCCGCAAAGCACAGATTGTGGAAATGCCCGATGTGATCTATGTGGATCTGCCCGGCTATGATACAAGCCTGTTCCCGGAAAATAAGTATTTTACGGGTTTTAATCCCCTTCAATACGATTTATTCCTCTGTGTATTTGCCGGGAAACTTCACGAGGCCGATGTGAATTTCTTCAGCCGGATTGCCAGGACAGGCCGGACCTGCTTATTTGTCCGGAACAAATGTGATGGCTTATACGATCCTAAACGGAGCCTGAAGGAACTAAAGCAGGAGATTACAGAGGACGTCCAACGGCTTGTAGGTCCCGGGGAACAGCTGCTGTTTACCAGTTGCCGGCATAATAAACCGGCGGCAGTACGAGGGATTCCTGAACTGGAATTTGCCATCGGTCAAAAACTGCCGGAAGCCCTGCAGGATAAATTCTATCGTCATGCCAAAGCTTATACCCAGGAAGCCTTGCTGATGAAGAGGGCCAGCGCAGAAGCAGCCCTGAAACGATTTATGCTCCTGGCTGCAGGCAACGGTCTGAATCCTGTACTGGGTATGGATGCAGCCATAGATGCCCAGATTTTGAAAAAAATGTATGAGGCCATCCGGGAAGCTTTTTCCATTGGAGAAAAGGAAGTGGAACCGGAGGGACCCTCTTCCCAGATTGTAAAGAAACTGGCAGAAGGGGTTACCGGGGAACGGGTTACCAAAGGCCTGACCTATGTGCTGCAGAAAAAAGTACAGGGCAGGGCAGCCAAGCTGATCCCTCTGGCCGGCGGCGTAGCTGTCATGGGCTTCAATGCAGGCAGCATGTACTTTTTAGGTCAGAAATATATTGAACAATGTTATGAGTACGCAAAGCAGCGTTTAGCGGCAGAGATTGTAATGGGGGCAGTATGACACAGGACGGACAGGCAATTAAAGAGAAACTGAAAAATATAGACGAAGAAAACGTCAATATCGTACTTTTTGGGCAGCCGGGGGCCGGCAAATCCAGCCTGATTAATGCTATTTGCGGCTATGAAGCCTGTCCCGTAGGCGTAGAGACGGATACGACGAAGGAACCGCTGTTTGTGGAACACGGGGATGTGACGTTCATCGATCTGCCGGGGTATGGAACCACAGCTTTTCCCTGGCAGACATTTTTGGACAAGTTCAATCCATTCCAGTATGATCTGTTCCTCTGCGTGTTCTCCGATAAGCTTCATGCCGTGGATACGAAATTCTTCAAGCTGCTGGAAACCTATGGCAAGCCCTGTATCTTTGTCCGGAACAAGACGGACCTGATTTACGAAGATGGGCAGACCTTGGAGGAAAGTGAAGCAGATATCCGTCGGGACGTGAAAGAACAGCTGGGTCGGAAAGATATAGACCTGGTATTTGTCTGTGCCCGGGAGGATCAGAAAATCGGCCTGGATCTGCTAAACGACCTGATCCTGAAGAAGATGCCCGATGCCCGCAGGGAAAAATATATCCTGACAGCGGAAGCCCGGACGAAGGAGCAGCTGGATGCCAAAAAAGAAGCTGCCCAGATCTATGTCCAGCGCAGTTCGGCCTATGCCGCCTACAATGGGGTCAATCCCATGATCGGTCTGGATGCGGCTGTGGACTTGGTCATCCTGTATCAGATGTATGGCTGTATCCGGGAAGCTTTCGGGATTACACCGGAAATGGTAAACAGCAGCAAAAAGGTTTCTTTGCAAAATAAGGCCCTTGTGCTGGAAGGTATGAGCAAGGAAGGCATCAAGCTGATTTTAAAGAGCCTGGGCCGTAAAGTGGCAGCGAAAAGCTTTTTGAAGGCTATTCCCGTATTGGGACAGGCTGCCTCCGCTATGATGGGCTATAAACTTGTAAAACAATCCGGGCAGGCTTATATAGAAGCCTGCTATGCTCTGGCTCAGGAAAAGCTGCTGGAAGAACTGGATGCCAAGCGGTCCTGATTGTTATACAACTCATGTCCTGCAAACTTTGTACAACTGTTGTTTAACATAGAATTCCATGGAGGTGCAATTTGTAATGAAGTTGACGGAAACGTATGAGAAAGAATTAGCTGCTTTAAATGCCCAGATTTGGGATTTTGCAGAATTAAAGTTTGAAGAATTCAAGTCTGCGAAAGCGATGACGGATCTGCTGGAAAAAGAAGGCTTCAAGGTAACCCGGGGCCTGGCCCATATGCCTACCGCATACGTAGCAGAATATGGCAGCGGCAAGCCGGTGATCGGCATCCTGGCCGAATACGATGCTCTGTCCGGTTTAAGCCAGCAAGATGGCATTGCGGAAGAAGTAGCCCGGGAAGGCTGTACCAACGGCCATGGCTGCGGCCATTGCCTGCTGGGTACTGCTGCCATTGGCGCCGGTCTGCTGTTGAAGGACTATCTGGCGGCTCATCCCGGCAAAGGAACCGTGAGAGTGTATGGCTGCCCTGCAGAAGAAGGAGGCAGCGGCAAAACCTATATGGCCCGGGAAGGTGTGTTTGCTGACGTAGATGCAGCGCTGACCTGGCACCCCGGCACCCAGAACGAAGTCCAGACCGGTTCCAACCAGGCCAATATCCAGGCAGCCTTTACTTTTAAAGGCAGAGCGGCCCATGCTGCCGGCTCTCCTCAAAATGGCCGCAGTGCCCTGGACGCCGTAGAACTCATGGATGTAGGCGTAAACTACATGCGGGAACATATGGCGGATTATGAACGGGTCCATTATGCTGTGTTGGATACGGGGGGCGTATCTCCCAACGTGGTCCAAGCCCATGCCCAGGTGTTGTACCTGATCCGTTCTAGAAACAACCGTGAGACAAAAAGGTTGTATGATAGAGTCGTGAAGATTGCCAAAGGGGCAGCCCTCATGACGGAAACAGAAGTCTCCATCCGGTTTGATAAGGCCGTGTCCAATATTGTGCCCAATGCAACCTTAGGGAAAGTGTTGTATGACGCTATGGTGGAACTAGGGACTCCCAAACGGACGGAAGAAGAAAAGAAAATCATTAAGGAATACCAGGATCAGGTAGGGGAAGATAGAGTCCTGAATGATCCCGGCATGGCTCCTTATCCTGATACGGAACACAGAAGAGAGCTCATAGAAAAGGATCCTTATGGGGAATTTATCATTCCGTATGTGCCTATTAACGCTACGAAATCCGGTTCTTCCGATACTGGGGACGTGAGCTATGTGACGCCTCTGGCCCAGTTCATTGCGGCTACGTTCCCCATCGGCACCAATGCCCATTCCTGGCAGTGGGTGTCTTTGGACAAGGGCAGCATTGCCCTGAAGGGCTGCTATTATGCAGCTGAAGTACTGGCTAAAGGAGCTCAGACTCTGTTTGAGCAGCCTGAGGTTCTGGCTGAAGCCAAAGCGGAGCTGAAAAAGCGTCTCCATGGAGTACCTTACGAATGCCCGATTCCGGCTGACGTGATGCCCAGAGCTTACGATAAAAATTAACGTTTCCAAGGTCTCGTGGACTGGGATTCGGTATTGACACAACGTGCCATAACCCTTATAATAGTATGAGCTGTCAAACGAATTACCTATTATAGAGCTTGGCAATACCTTTGAAGGCAAGGGAGGGTTAGTCTAATGAAGAGAACTTTTCAACCGAATACCAATCGGAGAAAAAAGACTCATGGCTTCAGAGAAAGAATGAAGACTTTGGGTGGTAAACAAGTCTTGAAAAGAAGACGTGCAAAAGGCAGAAAGAGATTGTCTGCATAATGAATAAGATGGGCCGCCTTTCGCGGCCTATTTTACTAAGGAATCCAAAATGTTCAGGATTCCCAAGCTAAGAATCCTTTATTATTAAGGAAGGCATTTTCCCAAGGCAGGTGGCAGTGGTTTTGGAACAGAAGGTTCCTCAAAAAGAAACCTATACGCAGAAGAATCGCGTGAAATCCCATGAACATTTTCAAAAGATTTATGAAAATGGACAGTCCTATGTAGACAGCTATGGGGTGTTCTACGTACTTCCTTCTGAAAATGGCCAGTGCCAGCTGGGTACGGCTGTAGGGAAAAAGCTGGGCCATGCGTTCCTGCGCAACCAGATCAAGCGCCGGATGCGGGAAGTATTCCGCAAAGAGCAGAACCAGCTGAACCGGAAAGTCTCCATCGTGTGGGTTGCCCGTCATCGTCTGGCTCATGCTCCTTATGGGGCATATGAAAAGGTGTTTCAACGTCTGGCAAAAAAGGCCGGACTTTTGTAATTCCGGAGAAGGCCTATGAAAACAATAGCCATTGCCCTGATACGTTTTTATCAGGTGTGCATTTCACCTTTATTTCCTCCTCGCTGCAGATTCTATCCTACCTGTTCTCAGTACGCTCTGGAAGCGGTGAAAAAGTATGGTTTTCTCAAAGGTTCCTATCTGGCCATAAAAAGGATCCTCAAGTGCCATCCTTTCCATAAGGGTGGATATGACCCTGTTCCCTGATGAGGAGGGAAGAAAAGGAGTGTTATCTTGCAAGTCTTAAGTAATTTAGTCCAACAAGTCGTAGGCCACATTTACGAATTCACCCGCGTTCTGGGCGAACCCAGCTACGGGCTGGCCATTATCCTGATGACCATCCTGATCAAGCTGCTGCTGGCTCCCCTGACGGCAAAGCAGATTGCTTCCACCCGGGCTATGAGCCGGATCCAGCCCAAGATGAAAGAACTGCAGATGCGGTACAAAGACGATAAGGTGACCCTGAACAAGAAGATGTCAGAACTGTACCAAAAGGAAGGCGTCAATCCTCTGGCCGGCTGTCTGCCACTGATCATCCAGATGCCTATCATGATCGGTATCTTCTATGGCATCCGGGATTTCCAATATGAAGGCCCCAGCAGCTTTTTGTGGATGGCCAGCATCGGCGAACCGGATCCGTATTACATCCTGCCGGTACTGTCCGCTCTGACCACCTTTATCCAGTCCAAGCAGACCATGCCTCCTTCTGATAATGCCCAGGGGAAGGTTATGTTGTACTTCATGCCCATCTTTATCGGCTACATCAGCTTGAAGTTCCCTGCAGGCCTTGTGCTGTACTGGGTTGTCATGAATATTATGCAGATTGGCCAGCAGTTCCTGCTGGATAGAAAAGGCAAGAAATAAACCAGCCTTAAGCTCGTAAGGAGGCAGGAAGATGAACGTCGTAGAAAAAACGGGTAAAACCGTAGAAGATGCAGTAAAAGCTGCTCTTGCGGAATTGGGCGTAAGCCGTGACCAGGTAGATGTGGATATTTTGGAAGCTTCCAAAAGCTCCATCCTGGGCCTTTTCGGCGGCCGCAACGCCAAAGTCCGGGTTACGGTCAAGGAACCGGCACCGGCTCCTGAACCGGAAGTTGTAGAAGAAGCACCTGTGGAAGAGGCTCCTGCTGAAAAAGCTGCTGAGCCGGAAGCGCAGGAAGTTCCTGCTGCAGAAAGCAAAGCTCCTGCGGCTAAACCTCAGGTAGATAAAGAAGAAGAACGGAAAGCTGCAGCCAATGCAGCTAAGGCTTTCCTGGAAAATATCTTCAAAGCCATGGGTATGGACCTGATGATTGAAAAATTCATCAACCGGAAGGAAGATGAAATCGTTCTGAAAATCCATGGGGATGGAATCGGCGTCCTGATCGGCAAGCACGGCCAGACTCTGGATGCTCTCCAATATCTGACAAATCTGGCGGCCAATAAAGGCCACAAGGATTGGAACCGGATCATCCTGGATGCGGAAAACTACCGGGAACGTCGGCGTCAGACCTTGGAGCGGCTGGCGAAGAATCTGGCAGATCGGGTAAAACGGACCAGGAAAAAGGCCATGTTAGAGCCGATGAACCCCTATGAACGGAAGATCGTACACCTGAGTCTGCAAAACGATCCGGTTGTGACCACCTACAGCGAAGGGGAAGAACCTTACCGTAAAGTGGTTATCGATCTGAAATAAAATACATGATGAGTGGGCTCTGGACAACTCTTTGTTCGGAGCCCCTTTTTTGGAGGAATCTCTATGGACGATACCATCAGTGCCATCTGTACGGCTTTGGGCGTAGGCTCTATCGGTGTGATCCGGGTCAGCGGGGAGGACAGCCTGTCCATCGTCAATAAATTATTCCGGGGCCGGGAAGAGCTGAGCCCGGCAGTGGCTCGGAAGCTGCTTTACGGCCATATTGTAGATCTGGCAGGACAGCAGGTGGACGAAGTCCTGGCTGTCTATATGCCGGGCCCTCACTCCTATACTGGGGAGGATGTGTGTGAAATCCAGTGCCACGGGGGCCGGGAAGCCCTGCAGCAGATTCTGGCCCTGACCTACGAAGCCGGCGCCAGACCAGCAGAACCGGGGGAATTTACGAAACGGGCCTTCCTCAATGGCCGTTTGGACCTGGCAGAAGCCGAGTCCGTCATGGATATCATCAACGCTAAAAGCCGGCGGGCTCTCATTGCCGCCAACCGGGGCCATGAAGGGGCTCTGTCTAAAAAAGTAAGAGAACTGCGGAAAAGTCTCCGGGATTTGGTGGTCCAGCTGGAAGCCGTCATAGATTATCCGGAAGAGGATATTGAAGATGTGACCTATGACACAGCGATTTCCGTGCTGACGACAGGCCGGGATGCGGTAGAGCGGCTGCTGCAGCAGGGCATAGCAGGGCGGATTCTGCGGGAAGGCCTGCGGACGGCTATCGTAGGCCGGCCCAACGTGGGCAAATCCAGCCTGCTGAATAACCTGCTTCAGGCGGACCGGGCCATCGTGTCCAACATTCCCGGCACTACCCGGGATATCATCGAAGAGCAGATGACCATCGGGGGCATCCCCCTGGTACTGACGGATACGGCAGGCCTCCGGGATACCCAGGATACGGTAGAAAAAATCGGCGTAGAACGGTCCAGAGCCGTGCTGGAAGATGCCCAGCTGGCTATGGTGGTATTGGATGGGTCCCAGCCCCTGACTCAGGAAGACCGGGAATTGCTGGACAGCCTGGAAGGGCGCCCGAAGCTGATCCTGGTCAACAAGGCGGATCTGCCTGTGGCCATGGATGTCCAGGCCCTGCAGCAGACCTATGGCCAGGACGCTGTGGTGGTCATGTCCGCTAAATCCGGCGAGGGGATGGATCAGGTAGCCAAGTGGCTGGAAACCTTCGTGTATGGGGAAGGATCCGATAGCGAAACCGGCAGCATGACCCAGAATGCCCGCCAGCAGTCCCTGCTGAAGAAGGCCCTGAAGAGCCTGGAGGATGCCCTGGCAGGGGCCCAGGCCCATCTGCCCTATGACTGCCTGACCATAGACCTGACCCAGGCCCTCCATGATTTAGGAGAGATTACCGGGGAAGATGTGCCGGATGAGATTATCAGCGAAATTTTTGCCCAATTCTGTGTGGGCAAGTAAGGCGTAAGCCGGGAGGAAGATAGACGACATGATTATAGTGGACCATTATGATGTGGTGGTAGTCGGTGCCGGCCATGCAGGCTGTGAAGCGGCACTGGCGGCTGCCCGTATGGGACAGAAGACCCTTCTGGCCACCCTGTCCATGGACAATATTGCCCTGATGCCCTGCAACCCTTCCGTAGGGGGGCCGGCTAAAGGCCACCTGGTCCGGGAATTGGATGCCCTGGGCGGCCAAATGGGCCTGGCGGCAGATGAAGCCTGCATCCAGATGCGCATGCTGAACACGGGTAAGGGCTATGCGGTCCAGGCTTTACGGGCTCAGGCAGATAAGCCTTATTATCACACTGTTATGAAGGAATATGTGGAAAACCAGGAAAATCTGGACGTGAAGCAGCTGATGATTGACAAGCTGCTGGTGAAAAATGGCCAGGTCCAGGGCGTGGAAGCAGAGACCGGGGAAGTCTTCGAAGCGGACTGTGTGATCCTGGCGACAGGGACGTACCTGCGGGGCCGGATCCTGTACGGGGAAGTGGCCTATATGGCCGGTCCTAACGGCCAGCGTTCCGCTTTGAACCTGACCAGCTCCCTGCAGGAAGCTGGGCTTCAGCTTATGCGCTTTAAGACCGGTACGCCGGCTCGTATTGATGCCCGGACTCTGGATTACAGCAAGATGGAACCCCAGTACGGGGACGAACGGGTGCGGAATTTCTCTTTTATGAGCACCATTACTACCCGGCATCAGGTGCCCTGTTACCTGACCTATACGAATCCCCGGACCCACAAGATCATCCGGGATAACCTGAGCCGCAGCTGTATGTTCAACGGCATGATTGAAGGGGTGGGGCCCCGGTATTGCCCCAGTATAGAGTCAAAAATCGTCCGGTTTGCCAATAAGGACCGGCATCAGCTGTTCCTGGAGCCGGAAGGCCTGCGGACAAACGAAGTGTACGTCCAGGGCATGAGCTCTTCCCTGCCGGCAGAAATCCAGCTGGCTTTCATGCAGACTATCCCCGGACTGGAACACTGCAAGATGATGCGGGCAGGCTACGCTATCGAATACGACTGCCTGGATCCCCTGCAATTAAAGGCCAGCCTGGAACATAAACAGATCAGCGGGTTGTTCAGCGCCGGCCAGTCCAACGGCACCAGCGGCTACGAAGAAGCAGCTGCCCAGGGCCTTATGGCAGGTATCAATGCTGCTCTGAAGCTGCAGGGCAGAAAGCCTCTGATTTTGAAACGCAGTGATGCCTATATCGGTGTCCTCATCGATGACCTGGTGACCAAAGGTACTACGGAACCCTACCGCATGATGACCAGCCGGGCAGAATACCGGCTGCTGCTGCGCCAGGATAATGCGGACCTGCGGCTGACCCAGATGGGCCGGGACGTGGGACTGGTGAAGGATGACCGCTACGAAGCCTTTACGAAGAAGCGGGATATTATTGAACGGACGTTGTACAACCTGTCCAAGATGAATCTGGCGCCCAGTGACGAAAACCAGAAGAAGATTGTTGGCATGGGTTCTACAGCCCTGCGCTCCTCCATCAATATGCTGGAGCTGCTGCGGCGGCCGGAGATTACCTACGAAAAACTGGCTCAGGCTTTTGACCTGGAACAACTGCCTCTGGAAGCTGCCGAACAGGTGGACGTGCAGGTCAAGTACCAGGGCTATATTGCCAAGCAGAAACAGGAAGTAGCCCGGGCCCTGAAGCTGGAAAACAAGCTGTTGCCGGAAGATATTGACTACAGCCAGCTCCACGAACTGTCGTCGGAAGCAGCGGAAAAGCTGACGAAACAGCGCCCCGTATCCATTGGCCAGGCCAGCCGGATTTCCGGGGTATCTCCTGCGGATATCAGTGTATTGATGGTCTATCTGGAAACCCAGAAGCGGAAAGGAGCCTGACATGACTTTTCGGGAGACGTTGGCCCAGGGTGCTGCCCAGGCAGGCTTTATCCTGACGGATAGCCAGCTGGACCAATTCCAACAGTATACGGATCTGCTTCTGGAAACGAATAAAGTCTTAAACCTGACGGCCATTACGGATCCGGAGGAAGTGGCCATAAAGCATATGGTGGACTCCCTGCTGGTTTACGATGCCAAGACGTTCCACAACCATACCATCGTGGACGTGGGCACCGGCGCCGGGTTTCCGGGACTGCCCCTGAAGATTTACGACTCTTCCATGCGGGTAACACTGATTGATTCCCTGCAGAAGCGGTTGAACTTCCTGAGCACCGTGATTGATACCCTGCAGCTGGGCCAGGTACGCTGTGTCCATGGCCGGGCTGAAGACGCAGGCAAGGATGTAAAACTGCGGGAAAAATTTGACGTAGCTGTAGCCAGAGCGGTAGCGGCTCTGCCCGTGCTGGCAGAATACTGCCTGCCTCTTGTGCGTGTGGGCGGTGTATTTTACGCCATGAAGGGCAGCCATTATCAGGAAGAAGTTGATGCTTCCCACCATGCTATCGACCTTTTAGGCGGCAAGATCGTGGATGTCCGGCCCGTTACACTGCCCGGTTTGACGGATCAGCGGGCCATCATTACTGTAGCAAAAATAAAACCGACGCCAAAACAATATCCCCGGAAGGCGGGAACGGCATCAAAGAGGCCGTTGTGAGGCCTGGGCTAGTGAAAAGTGAAAAGCGAAGAGTGAAAAGACCGCTGCGCGGGGCATGGTGAAAACGGATGGATGTTTCACGTGAAACATCCATCCGTTTTAGATGAGAAAAAACCGGAATAAAATTTAAATACCCCGTAGGGGCGCCCCAGAGCGTAGCGGCGGTGCGCCCGTTAATGAAAGGAGGATAGGGATGAGCGATAAACAACTGGATCATACAACCGTTGTTTCTGAACAAAATAAAGTAGAAATCCGGGAAGTACCGGTGACGGACCTGCGTCCTAATCCCTATCAGCCCAGGCAGGTCTTTGATCCGAATAAGTTAGCTGAGTTGGCTTCTTCTATTCGGGAAACCGGCATCATACAACCGTTGGTTGTACGAAAAAATAACGATTTCTATGAAATCGTAGCCGGGGAACGGCGCTGGCGAGCTGCGAAGGCCGCCGGGCTGGTCAAAGTCCCTGTCATTATCAGGGACTATACGGACAGCCGCATGCAGGAAGCCGCCCTCATAGAGAATATCCAGCGCAGTGATCTGGACCCTATAGAAGAAGCAAAGGGGATCCGGGCTATGATGGATAACCTGCAGCTGACCCAGGAAGAAGCTGCGAAAAAGCTGGGGAAAAGCCGGACTGCCGTGACAAATTCCCTGAGACTTTTAGCTCTGCCACCGGAAGTCACCAGGCTTGTTACAGAAAAAAAGCTGCCTGCAGGATTGGCCAGACCCCTCCTAGGATTGAAAGATAAAAAAACCATGATCAAACTGGCCAGAATGGCCGTAAAAGGCGGCTGGTCAGCCAGGATTATGGAAAAAGTCGTGGACGGGGAGAAAAAAGGCACGCCCTTCCATATCTACATGGAACAGGAAAAGGATTTGATCCCTCCGGCAAAGCAGGATACCCCGCCGGAAGCTAAAATCAAGAGACAGGAGCCTCTTGATCCGAATACGGCACGCTTTCAAGAGCAGCTCATTGACTATCTGGGGACGAAGGTCAAAATAGAGCCCGGGCCAAACGGCCAGGGCGGCCGGATCCTTATCGAATATTACAGCGAAGAAGATCTGGAACGGGTTTATGAGCTGCTGAAGAAGAGGCCCGTGGTCCCGGCCAGGAAAGTTCGGAAATTCACCATATAAAGGAGTACACAAGATGGTTGGTTCAGGTACCATTGCCAACGTAGCGGCCATTGCCGGCGGCAGCCTCATTGGCTTGGTGATTGGTAAAAAGATCAAAGAGAAGTACCAGGAAACGGTACTGCATGGACTGTCCCTGTGCGTCATGATGCTAGGCCTGCAGATGGCCTTCCAGGGCCAGCATATCCTCATTACCATTGCCAGCCTGGTCATCGGCTCCATCCTGGGAGAGGCTATGGATATAGAAGGCAGGCTGGAAAAAATCGGCATCCGTCTGGCTCATTTCTTTAACAGGAAGGGCGGCAGTGCCAGTGAAAATGCCTTTGTCCAAGGGTTTCTCTATACAAGCCTGCTGTATTGTGTAGGAGCCATGGCCATCGTAGGATCCATCCAGGACGGCATGAGCGGGAATCCTTCTACTTTATATACAAAGGCGGCCATAGATGGTTTGTCCGGCATTGTGTATGCAGCCAATATGGGCGTAGGGGTTATGTTTTCGTCGCTGGCCGTGGGAGCTTATCAGGGAATGCTGACCGTGCTGGCGGATTTCCTGGGACCCTATCTCAGCCAGGTGGTCATTCAGGAAATTTCTGCAGCAGGTGGTCTGATGATCCTGGGCGTGGGCATCAATATGGCAAAGATGCTGAAGATCCGGGTAGGCAACATGTTGCCGGGGTTGTTTGTAGCCGGGGTGCTGGCTAGTGTTGTGATATAAGCGTCATACGTTATACGTAGTACGTTGTACGAAGAGGAAAACTGGAGAATGTAGTCTATACTTACGTATCACGTACCACGTATCAACGTATTACGCAATTATTGAAATCCCTGTTGCAAATGAATCAATAAAAGAGTATAATAATTTTTATCGGGGTTATAGCTCAGTTGGTTAGAGCGCATCGCTCACATCGATGAGGTCTACGGTTCGAGTCCGCATAACCCCACCAATTTATAAGCAAAGCCTGTGAAGAGATTTCTTCACAGGCTTTTTTGTGCATTGGTCCGGCGGACACTGATGTCTAATGTCTAAATTCTAACATCTCGCCCAAGCATCTCACTCCTCCCTTTTTTTTGCTGAAGGATTTTAGGTGGATTTGGTATAATATACATATAAAATGGAGTGTGAAAGAGGTGCTGTTTATGAAGAAAAAGTTGTTTTCGTTTTTTGCCACGTTGTTTATGGCTGTCGGTATCTTTTTAGGGTTGCAGACTATGTGCCAGGCTGCGGATTCGAGCAATAGCCTTGTGGTGTACTTTTCCTATACCGGCAATACCCGCCGGGTAGCCCAGACCATCTCCATGGTCAAGGGGGCGGACGTATTTGAAATCCAGCCGGTGGATCCTTATAAACCCTCGGATTTTGACTGGCTGCGGCAGGACACCCGGGTCTGGAAAGAGCATTTCAATGTGGGCTTCCGCCCGGAATATATAGGAGATGTAACCCGCTGGAAAGAATACAAAACCATCTACCTGGGCTATCCCCTCTGGTGGAAGCAGGCTCCTCAAATCGTCTATACTTTCGTAGAACATCATGATTTTACCGGTAAAACTGTCATTCCCTTCTGCACCTCTGGCCGGGACGATATTGGGGACAGCGCAGACAATCTGCAAAAAGCAGCTAAAACCGGCAAATGGAAGCCCGGCCGCCGTTTTTCCAGGGATTCCACTGAAAGTGAAATCCAGGAATGGGTTCATTAAGGTTGTTTGAGGTTGTTTTTGCATACAACTGATGTTCTACAAACGTTGCGGACGGGTTGTATGAAGGTGAAAACGCACACCTATGATTCAAATTTAACGATTTTAGCTGAATCTTTACAGGAATTTTATCTGTTCTCTATGGAACACTGGTATGATGGAAATTAGAAAAATGGCATGGGAATAAAACCCACCACCGGCTACGCCGGTCCCCCGCCCTTGAAAAGGGCGGACAGACAGCAACATTGCATCTTAGGGAGGCGGAATATCCATGGCAAAGACGTACGTCATCGATACGAATGTACTGATTCAGGCACCTAACGCATTACAATGTTTCGAAGAGAACCATCTGGTCCTTCCTTTGGTTGTGCTGGAAGAGCTGGACGGCCTGAAAAAGGCAGAAGGAGAGCGTGGGTACAACGCCCGCCGGGTCATCCGTACCCTGGAAGGCCTGCGGCTGAAGGGAGATCTGCTGGCAGGAGTGGCTTTGGATAACGGAGGCACTCTGCGGGTGGAAACCAATTGCATCCATGAACCTTTGCCGGAAGCCCTGCCCGATGATAAAAGCGATAACCGGATCCTGCAGGTCTGCGTTCACATGAAGGAAGACCACCCCATCCTGGTGACCAAGGACCTGGTACTGCGGGTCAAAGCTCAGATCCTGGGTATCGAAGCCCAGGATTTCAGCACGGAGCAGGTGACCAGCGGGGATCTGCAGTATATGGGCCGGGTAGAATGCTACGTACCGGAAAAGGAATTCGACCGTTTCCTGACAGAAGGCGTCAAAACCAGCAGCCTGTACCTGTGTGACCCGGAAGGCAACACGAGCCCTGTGGACGTGGTCCAAAACGAATTTGTGCTTATGAAGGCGGATGCCTCCCTGCGCAAAACCCATCTGGGACGGGTCTGGGGAGACCGGGTCATCCCTCTGGAATATGCCAAGGAAACGCCCTACGGAGTGAAACCCCGGAATGCGGGCCAATACTTCATGCAGGAAGCCCTTATGAAACCGGCCAGCGAAGCGCCCCTCGTCATCGTGAAAGGGCAAGCAGGAACTGCCAAGACCTTCTATTCCCTGGCTGTGGGCCTGGAAAAATTGCTGGATCACCCGACGGGGGAATACCGCCGCATCCTGATCTGCCGGCCCAATGCCCAGTTTGATTCCGACATCGGCTTCCTGCCCGGAGATGAGCAGGAAAAGATTTCGCCTCTCATGCGGCCCATTATGGACAACCTTGAACAACTGTTGGATGAGGACGAAGAAGCCCGTTATGACGATGAATTAGAATTGGAAAGCCGGATGGAAGAGATTTTTGACCGGAACCTGATCCAGATGGAAGCCCTGAACTTTATCCGGGGCCGGTCTCTGGAAAAAATCTACCTGATCATCGACGAAGCCCAGAATATGACGCCGAACCAGGTGAAGGGCATTATTACCCGGGCCGGCAAGGGCACGAAGATCATCCTGCTGGGAGATCCCAAGCAGATTGACAAGCCATTTTTGGATGAGCGGACCAACGGCCTCAGCTACGCCTCAGAAAAGATGAAGGGCAGTCCTCTGTGCTGCCAGGTCACCATGCTGGAGAGCGAATGTGAGCGGTCGTCCCTGGCCCTGGATGCCATCCGCAGATTATAAAAGGAGATGAAGCAGGAACGCTGCTTATTCAATGAAGAAACTTACATTTGAAACCATTGTACATGCGAAAGAAGTCAATGTGTATCTGGAGCAGGGCAATAAGGTCCTGGGAGCCCTGGGGTACACGGATCATTCCCGGAAGCATACGGCGAAAGTAGCCATTGAGGCCGGGAAGATCCTGAAGAAGCTGGGTTACGACGACCATACGGTGGAGCTGGCCAAGATTGCCGGCTACATGCACGACATCGGCAACAGCATCAATCGGGTGGACCATGCCCATACAGGAGCTCTTATGGCCTTCCAATTCCTGCGGAGCTGGGGCGCAGAACCGGAAGACATTGCGGCCATCATTACGGCCATCGGCCAGCACGATGAACTTAGCGGCACAGCCGTGGACCCGATCTCTGCGGCCATCATCCTGGCGGACAAGACCGATGTGCGCCGGAACCGGGTGCGGAATACGAAGCCGGAAACCTTCGACAAGCACGACCGGGTGAACTACGCAGCCCTGTCCAATAAGCTGCACATCGATACCCATAAAAAGGTCATTACCCTCCAGATCGAGCTGGATGAGAACATCTGCTCCATGATCGACTACTTCGAAATCTTCCTGGACCGCATGCTCATGTGCAAACGGGCTGCAGAAGTCCTGGGGCTGCGATTCAAGATGACGGCTAATGGGAATAAGATATGCTGATGGCTTGGAAAGCGAAGAGTGAAGAGTGAAGAGCGAAGAGGGGCGCGCTGCGCTGCCCGTTGCTATCTTTTTCCGGCCGTTATACAATAGTAACAAACGGTTGAATGAGGTGAATGGTATGGGGCGCATGCTGATTTCTTTTGGGATATTGCTAGTGGTCGTAGGACTGGTTATAGAGCTGGGGGGCCATTTCCTGCCTCTGGGTCATCTGCCCGGGGATATCCACATTACAGGCCAGCACGGCAGTTTTTATTTTCCGATAGTTACATGTATTGTCATCAGTGTTATACTTAATATTGTGTTACGATTATTTCATTAAGGAGTGATTGAAATGGATAAAAAAGTAAAGAAATTGTTAAACGAACAGATTACCTGGGAATTTTATTCCGCCTATCTGTATCTGGATTTTGCCAACTATTTCCAGGATGAAGGCCTGGATGGCTTCGCTCATTGGTATGATATCCAGGCACAGGAAGAACGGGACCATGCCATGCTCATGCGGACCTATCTGCAGAACAACGGTGTCCGGGTAACCTTCGGTGCCATCGATAAACCGGAAGAAGACTTCAAAGCTGCTGACGAAGTCCTGAAAGCTGGCCTGAAGCACGAAGAATTCGTAACCTCCAAGATCAACGACATCTATGAAGCTGCCGGGGAAGCGAAAGATTATCGCACCATGCAGTTCCTGGATTGGTTCGTTAAGGAACAGGGCGAAGAAGAAAAGAACGCCGGTGACCTGATCAAGAAGTATGAACTATTCGGTACCGACGCCAGAGCTCTGTATGCCCTGAACCAGGAACTGCTGGCCAGAGTCTATACCGCTCCGTCTCTGGTGCTGTAAAAGAAAGTGAAAAGCGAAGAGCGATGAGCGAAGAGGCTGCGCTGCAGGACTTGGCAGAAATTTGCCAGGAATAATTCCAATCTTGTTGTGTAGAAACCTCTTCGCTCTTCGCTTAATTTCGGTTTGTATACAGTATACTTTCACCAATCCATGGAAATTATTAATCAACGCTTCTATAATAAAGATAGCGTCCCCTACTTTAGTGGATTTCTGCTTTATATTGGTAAATTGAGGGGACAAAATTTTAGAGGAAGGTGTTTAGTATGTCATCGGAAACGCAGACAAAGTCGAAGAAAAGTTTCATGGACCATTTCCTGAACGTCGTCGAAGTGGCCGGTAACAAGCTGCCGGATCCTGCAACGTTATTTGTGTTGCTGGCGCTGCTTGTTCTGGTTCTGTCCGCCATCTTAGGCAACGCTGGGGTGAGCGCTATCCATCCAGGTACGGGGAAAGTGATTAAGGTTGTGAACCTGCTTACTGTAGATGGGTTCCGCAGGATTTGGAGTAAGGCTGTTACGAACTTCTCCGGATTCGCACCTTTAGGCATGGTGCTGGTGTGCGTCATCGGTTCCGGCGTAGCTGAAAAGTCCGGCTTCCTGGCCGCTTTTATGCAGAAGATGCTGGGCAGCGCGTCCCACGCTATCGTAACATTCGCTATTATCTTCATCGGTATCAACGGCAACGTAGCCGGTGATGCTGCCTTCGTCGTGCTGCCTCCTGTAGCCGGCGTAATCTTCCTGTCCATGGGACGCCATCCGCTGCTGGGTGTGTTCTGCGGCTTTGCCAGCGTGGCTGCCGGGTTCAGTGCCAACATCATGCTGGGCATGACCGACTCCCTGGCCTATGGCTTTACGGAAGCTGCAGCCAAGATGATTGACCCCAGCTATCAACAATCTCCGGCTATCAACTATTATTTCCTGGTAGCCTCCTGCTTCCTGCTGTCCGTGGTCGGTACGTTTGTCACAGAAAAAGTCATGGCTCCCCGTTTTGAAGGGGCGGACCTGACCAAGTATGAACTGGATAAATCCGTGACGGAACTGACAGATCAGAAAAAGAAGGCCGTAACGAAGGCTTTGATTGCCGGCCTGATTACCCTCATTGTCATCCTGCTCATGTGCCTCGGTGATGACCCGATCCTGGGCGATCCCAAGACTCACTCCATTATGAATCCGAAGAGCCCGTTCATGACCGGTATCATCCTGATGGTCACCGTAGTACTGTTCGTGCCCGGTGCCGTTTATGGTTTTGCCTCCGGCAAATATAAGAACGATAAGGATATGTTTGCAGACATTTCCCAAGCCTTCAAGGATATTTCTTCCTATATCCTGCTGTGCTTCTTCTGTGCTCAGTTCACCACGTTCTTTGGCTGGTCCAACCTGGGCGTTGTGCTGGCTATCAACGGCGCTGCTGCCTTGAAAGCCGCCAATATTACCGGTATCCCTCTGGTTATCGGTCTCGTTATCGTATCCTGCATCGTGAACATCTTCATTGGTTCCGCTTCTGCCAAGTGGGCTATCCTGGCGCCCGTCATGGTGCCTATGATGATGCTCATGGGCTATGACCCGGCTCTGACTCAGGTAGCTTACCGTATTGGTGACTCCCTGACGAACCCTCTGTCCCCGTTGTTCTACTACTTCCCGCTGATGCTGGGCTTTGCCAGAAAGTATGAAAAGGATACGGGCATGGGCACCATTATCGCCAACATGCTGCCCTATTCCTTCTATTTTGCCATTGCCTGGTTGATCATGCTGGCCCTGTGGGTGCTGTTCGATCTGCCTCTGGGTCCTGGCGGCGGTATTTATCTCCATTAATTTCTGCTTTTCCACTCTGTGCGGAAGAAAGGATCACCTATGGCCTTACAAGATGAAAAGAAAGATTTGGGTTTTACCATCATCGTTCATGGAGTCAGTGCCCATGGCTCCACGCCCCATCTGGGGAAGGATGCCATTGTGGCAGCCAGCGCTATCGTGCAGGCAGTACAGACTCTCGTGAGCCGGGTAAATGACCCCTTACGGCCATTGGTGGTAGGCTTTGAAGCCGTCAAAGCCGGTCATCAGTTCAACATCGTCTGTGACGAAGTGAAACTGGACGGTCGGCTGTTGTCCTATGACGAGGAATTCCTCTTTGACATGGTCCAGAAGCTGAAGACACTGGCCCAAAAGACAGCGGAAGCCTTCGACTGCAGCGCAGAGCTTGTTATGGCAGAATAAGGAGGACGTAGTTCTCATGGATGTAAAAGAATTGGCAGCACAGGAAAAAGACTATATCCTGCAACAGAGACATTATCTGCATGCCCATCCCGAATTGGGACGGGAAGAGAAAAATACAACGGCCCATCTGGTAAAAGAACTGACAGCCATGGGCATTGCCGTGGAGACGTTCCCGGATATTACAGGCTGCATCGGTACCATCGAAGGAACGAAAGGCCCTGGTAAGACCGTGATGCTGCGGTCCGACATTGATGCCCTACCCATTACGGAAGATCCTAAGGGGAAGGAAGCCTATGTGTCCCAGAATCCCGGCATCTGTCACGCCTGCGGTCATGACTGCCATATGGCCATGCTGCTGGGCGCGGCCAAAATCCTCAGTGCCCATCGGGACCAGTTCCCCGGCAAGGTGAAACTGTTGTTCCAGATGGGAGAGGAAATCGGCACGGAATCCCGCCATTACGTGGAAAAAGGCTGCCTGGATGATGTGGATGCTATCTTCGGCATGCACATCTGGGCCCTCTTGGAAGCCGGCACCGTGAACCTGGAAGACGGGGAACGGATGGCCTGCAGTGACCGGTTCACCATTACGATTACAGGGAAAAGCGCCCCCTCCGGAGCTCCTGAGCAGGGCGCGGATCCCATTACGACGGCGGCGGACGTAGTCATGGCTCTCCAGCAGCTGGTCAGCCGGCAGAACGACCCGGAAAATACCTTTGTGCTCACCGTAGGGATGATGAACAGCGAAGGGAAGTCCGGCTGCCTGGCTGATCAGGTACAGCTGGTAGGGACCACCCGGACGTTCAATAAGGCATTCCGGAAGACCCTGCCGGAGCGCATAGAAAAAGTGGCCAAAGGCGTAGGGGAAAGCCTGGGCTGCAGTGTGGAGTGTACGTACTTCTTCGGTCCTGCGCCCCTCATTAATGAACACAAGGCCCTGAACGACTGTGCCCGTGGCGCCGTGGCCAAGGTCATGGGTAGTGATGTATTAGTGCCCATGCCGAAACAGATGGGGGCAGAAGATTTCTCTGTGTACATGGAAAAGGTTCCTGGAGTATTTATGTTCCTGGGAGCTCGGAATGAAGCCAAAGGCATCTGCTGCGTGCACCACCATCCTGCGTTCCAGGTGGACGAGGACGTGCTGCCCGACGGAGCTGCCGTAGAAGCCCAGTTTGCGGTGGACTTCCTGAATCAGTGAATAGTGAACAAAATTTGCGGGAGAAAAGGTCTGGAAATCCGCACTTTTCCCAGGCTCTTGGGGCCTTCGTAATGAGAGGATCGTAGGTCTGAATCCTATCAGCAGCTCCATGTAAAAATAAACCCTGTTGCCAACTGCAGCAGGGTTATTTTTTATGTCCGTACTTCAGTGCAGCAACACAGTCCGCCCTCGCTTTAGCGGGGGCTGGGGACCATCCGTAGGATGGTGGTGGGGGGTGCTATTCTCCTGATAATATATTGACATTATATATAAGATTATTTACAATATCTTTAAATCGAGTATCCTTATAGATAGGAGGAATCAAAATGGCGAGTGTAAACGTTAATATTCGTATGGACGCTGATTTGAAAAATAAATTTGAAGCATTCTGCAAAGACGTAGGCATGAATATGAGTACTGCCTTTAATGTATTTGCGAAGAAAGCAGTAGCAGAACAAAGGATTCCATTTTCTATCGGCAAGGATGTGCCTAATCAGGAAACTTTGGAAGCCCTGGCAGAGGTAAAACGCATGAAGGAAGATCCTAATTATGGAAAACGTTATAAAGACGTGGATACCATGATGAAGGAGCTGCTGAGTGATGTATGAATTACGCCCGACTGCACGCTTTCAAAAGGACTTGAAACGGCTAAAAAAGCGTGGTTATAATCTTGACCTTCTTACTGCGATCCTCAGAAAATTAGCCAATGATGAACCTCTGCCACCTAAAAACCGTGACCATGATCTGACTGGTAATTTTGTTGGATGTCGAGAATGTCATATTACGCCGGACTGGCTCTTAATCTATGAAAAAGTAGAAGAGGAGCTGATCCTGTATTTAACTAGAACCGGCAGCCATAGTGATCTGTTTTGAAAAGTTTAATAATCCCCTGTTGCCAACTGCAGCAGGGTTATTTTATCTCTGAGTTCACTCCTTTATTCTTGCGGTAATGAACAAAGATAATATAAGCAAAGTATGATTGAGAGCGATCTTCCGTTTGTACCGAAATTTTTTGTTGCTTTTAAGAAGCAAATATGATAAGATTCTACTGTTGATGCTACTGTAGCTCAGCTGGTAGAGCATCTCATTC
>OMUE01000148.1 GCA_900314165.1 uncultured Acidaminococcus sp. | reverse complement strand
GGTCTGAGGTGGATAAAGATCAGCATGTATATCCATCTCCATTTTATCACAGGAGGAAATCTGAATGAAAGTATTTTTTGAAGGAACACCGGAAACGATCCTGAAGGAGATGAAGGCCTTCATCCCACAGATGGAAGAACCAGTACTGGTCAGCGTGCCAAAACCGGAACCCAAGAAGGAAGAACCTGCCCCAGCACAGCCGGAAAAGCCTGTAGAAGTGGCGAAACCTGAACCCCCTAAGGAAACCCCTGCACCAGCTAAGAAGTATTCTAAAGGCGAAATCCTGACAGCAGTAGGCGACCTGTTCGACCGGAAGGATGAAGCCATCAACCAGGCCCTGCGGGACCTGAACAGCAAGTACGGCGTCCGTGCCCTGAACGAGCTGCCGGAGGAATACTTCGACCACTACGTACAGGATATCAAGGCCCTGGGGGCTGCCTTATGACCCAGCACGCGCTGCTGAGCGCATCCAGTGCCCACAGGTGGCTGGAATGTACGGCGGCCCCGCTCCTGGAAGCGGAGTTCCCGGACACCACCAGCACCTATGCCAAGGAAGGAACCCTGGCCCACGCCATCGCGGAACTGAAAGTCAGGAAGTATGCTGTGGAGCCTATGACGAAACGGGCCTATACAGCGGCCCTGAAGAAGCTGCAGAAGGATCCGCTGTACCAGGAAGAGATGGACCACCATACGGATGCCTACCTGGACTACATCAAGGCCATCATCCTGAAACAGAAGGAAACCCCGAAGGTGGTCACGGAACAGACCGTGGAGTTTGACGACTATGTACCGGATGGCTTCGGCACGGCAGACTGCCTCATCATGCTGCCGGACGAGCTGTACGTGGTGGACTTCAAGTATGGGAAGGGTGTCCCGGTGGACGCCAGGGACAACCCGCAGATGCGGCTGTACGCCCTGGGGGCCATCAAGGAGTACGGCTGGATGTACGGCTTCAACCGGATCCATACCTGCATTGTACAGCCCCGCATCGACAACTACAGCGAGGACGTCATCAGCCGGAAGGACCTGGAAGACTGGGGGCTGAAGGTTGTAAAGCCTGCCGCCGACGAAGCCATGAGCGGCAAGGGCCACTATAAACCGGGCAGCTGGTGCCGGTTCTGCCGGGCCAAGCAGCAGTGCGGGGCACGCTGCCAGTACTACGCCGATATGTACGAACCGTCGCTTGTAAGTCGGAACCCGGCCCTCATCGACATGCACCAGCTGGGCATCTACCTGCAGAAAGCCAAGGAGCTGAAAGCCTGGGCCGAAGATCTGCAGGAATACGCCCTCACGTGCTGCCTGGAAGGCAAGGACGTGCCGGGCTGGAAAGCGGTCGAGGGCAGAGGGTCCAGGGCCTTCACAGACCCGGATGCGGCCTTTGAGGCCCTGCAGAAAGCAGGCATCCCAAAGGAAACCTTGTACAACTATGTACCTCTGACCTTAGCCCAGGCGGAGAAGGTCGTAGGGAAGAAAGAGTTCGCCGCCATCTTGGGCGACATGATCCAGAAGAACCCCGGCAAGCCGACGCTTGTACCGGAGTCAGATAAAAGGCCTGCTGTAAGCAATGTGGTGAAGGCGGCTGATGTATTTACAAATATGGAGGAGAAATAACATGGAAAACACCGGAATCGTATTGGAAAACGTAAGACTGAGCTATGTGCACCTGATGAAACCCTATGCACGGGACCCGAAGGCCGCACCTAAGTTCCAGACCACCATCCTGCTGCCCAAGACGGACACCGAAGGAAAGACGAAGCTGGACATGGCCATCGCTGCCGCTACCCGGAACGGGGTGAACGGCAAGTGGAACGGCACGGCTCCTGCCAGAGTCCCGAATCCGGTCCACGATGGGGACGGCCTGACGGAGAGCGGCAACGAGTTCGGTCCGGAATGCAAGGGCTGCTGGGTGCTGACGGCTTCCAGCCCTGCGGACAAGCCCGTGGAAGTAGTGGATGCCGCCCGGAATCCCATCCTGGCCCCTACCCAGGTCTACAGCGGCATCTACGCAAACATCTACATCAACTTCTTTGCCTACAACTTCCAGGGCCGGAAGGGCATCGGCTGCGGCCTGGGGCCGGTCCAGAAGATCCGGGACGGAGAACCCCTGGGCGGCTCTGCCCCGACTGCCAGAGACGTGTTCAAGGCACAGGCACCTGCTGCAGCTCCTGCCATCAACCCTATCACCGGAATGCCCATGTAACGAACCCGGGGGCCTCCTGCAGGCCCCTTTTCGTACTATGAGGATTGTGCTATGGAAACCAAGAAAAGGCATCTCAGCGTGGACGTGGAAACCTACTCAGATGCCGATATCGGAAAGACAGGACTCTACCGTTACTGTGACAGCGACGTGTTCGAGATCCTGCTGTTCGCCTACAGTTATGACTTCAACCCGGACGTGAAGGTCATCGACCTGGCAGCAGGAGAAGCCATCCCGGAAGACGTGGTGAAGGACCTGCAGAATCCGAATGTCATCAAGCATGCCTACAATGCTGCCTTCGAGATCACCTGCCTGAACCATGATGGCTACAGGACCCCGGCGGACCAGTGGCGTTGCACGATGCTCCATGGTCTGTACCTGGGCTATCCCGCAGGCCTTGCCAAGCTGGGGGATGCCCTGGGGCTGCCGGAGGAAAAGAAGAAGCTGACCATCGGCAAGGCCCTTATCAAGTACTTCTGCTCTCCCTGCAAACCGACAAAGAGCAACGGGGGCCGGACACGGAACCTGCCGAAGCATGACCCGGACAAGTGGAAGCTGTTCAAGTCCTACAACGCACAAGACGTGGTCACGGAAATGGAAGACTACCTGCGGATGGACGAGTTCCCGCCGCCGGCAGAAGTGCAGCGGGACTGGGTTATCGACTATGAGCTCAACACAAGGGGCATCCAGCTGGACATGGACCTTGTCCGGGGAGCCATCGCCATCGACGAGGAGAACCGGCAGGATCTGATGCAGCGTGCCCAAGAGATTACGAAGCTGCCGAACCCCAACAGCCGGGCGCAGCTGCTGGACTGGCTGAACCGGAACGGGGTACCGCTCAAGACCCTGACGAAGGAGACCGTAGCGGAAGCCCTGAAGACTGCCGAAGGCCCCGCCAAAGAAGTGCTGGACATCCGGAAGCGGCTGGCAAAGTCCAGCGTCAGCAAGTACCAGGCCATGGACAGGGCCGTCTGCAGGGATGGGCGGATCCGGGGAGTCCTGCAGTACTACGGGGCTAATCGAACCGGGCGGTGGGCAGGCAGGTTAGTCCAGGTTCAGAATCTTCCCCATGACGTGCCGCCTGCCATCGAGACGGCCCGGAAGCTGGCCGAACACGGCGACCTGCAGGGGCTGAAGCTCCTATACGGCGGCGTGTCCGATATCCTGAGCCAGCTCATCCGGACAGCCTTCATCGCCAGGGATGGCTGCACCCTGGCCGTGGCGGACTTCTCCGCCATCGAGGCAAGGGTGCTGTCCTGGCTGGCCGGAGAACAGTGGCGCATGGATGTCTTTGCCAAGGGCGGGGACATCTACTGTGCTTCTGCTTCCAGCATGTTCGGCGTGCCCGTCGTCAAGCACGGCATCAACGGACATCTGCGGCAGAAAGGGAAGGTAGCAGAGCTCGCGCTTGGTTATCAAGGAGGGAAGAACGCCCTCATCGCCATGGGAGCCCTGAAGCAGGGCCTGACGGAAGACGAGCTGCCGGACATCGTGGCCCGGTGGCGTGCTGCCAGCCCGAAGATCGTGACGTTCTGGGATACCGTGGACGCGGCGTCCTACTATGCCGTAAAAGAAGGCCGGACGACGGTGCTGCCCAACGGCCTGGCCTTTGCCAAGGAAGAGGAACAGGGCTATGTGTGGCTGACGATCCGCCTGCCCAGCAGCAGGAAGCTGTACTACCCGGAGCCCTACATTGCGGATAACCAGTTCGGCAAACCGGCCATCTGGTTCAAGACAGGCGATGGCATCCGGTGGGGTGACTGTTCCACCTACGGCGGCAAGCTGACGGAGAACATCACCCAGGCCGTGGCACGGGACTGCCTTGCTACAGCCATCAGGCGGCTGGTGGATGCCGGCTACAAACCGCTCATGCATATCCACGACGAAGTGGTGCTGGAGGTGCCCAAGAGCCAGCTCCATGAAGACGAGCTGGACCGCATCATCAGGACCATGTGCGCACCCATCCCGTGGGCACCGGGGCTGCTGCTAAATGCGGACGGCTTCATCAGCCCCTACTATAAGAAAGATTGACGAAAGGAGGCAGACAATGTGCTGAATGACAGAACGATCACAGTCAGCGTGGGCAGCAGCCGGAGGAGTACCAACTGGCAGCCCATGACGCTCCTATGGTCAGAGTTCGTAGACCGGCTGAAGAAGCCCCAGAAGACGCTGGAAACCTTCGAGGCATACACCAATATGAAGGACACCGAAAAGGCCGCCCTGAAGGACATAGGCGGCTTTGTAGGGGGCACCCTGGAAGGGACACGGCGCAAGGCTTCTGCCGTAAGGAGCCGTGACCTGGTGACCCTGGACCTGGACAACATCGCAGGCGGCAGGACCCAGGACGTGCTGACGAAGGTGCGGAGCCTGGGCATCAGCTATGCGGTCTACAGCACCCGCAGCCACTGCCCGAACAAGCCGAGGCTCCGGGTGGTCCTCCCGCTGGACAGGACGGTCAGCGTGGACGAGTATGAGCCCATCGCACGGATGCTGGCAAAAGATATCGGCCTTGAGCTGTGCGACCAGACCACGTTCGAAGCCAGCCGGCTCATGTACTGGCCCGGCTGCAGCATTAACAGCGAATATGTGTTCGACTACGTAGACCTGCCCATGGTGAAAGCAGATGCCGTGCTGGCCCGGTATGAAGACTGGCACGACGTGCGGCAGTGGCCGCAGGTGCCCGGCATGGAGCGCAGCCGGATGGTCCGCCTGGTGAACAAGCAGGCAGATCCGACGAAGAAGGAAGGCATCGTGGGTGCCTTCTGCCGGACATATGATATCCCGGCAGCTATAGAGACATTCCTTCCCGGGACCTACCTTCCCACGGACCAGGAGGACCGGCTGACCTATGCCGGAGGCTCCACCGTGGGCGGAGCGGTCATCTATGAGGATGGCAAGTTCCTCTACAGCCACCATGCTACGGACCCCGTAAGCGGGATCCTGGTGAACGCCTTCGACCTGGTCCGCATCCACAAGTTCGGGGATGAGGACACGGACGTGAAGGAGGGCACCCCGCCCGGCAAGATGCGAAGCTACATCGACATGCAGAAGCTGGCCCTGGAAGACAAGGCAGTGAAAGCGGAGCTGGGCAAGAGTACGGGCGCTGCCGTCATGGAGATCTTCAAAGACCTGACAAAGGGAAACAAAAATCCGAAAGCCACCGCCGATCCGGACATGGAGTGGGTGTATAACAAGCTGGACCGGGACAGCCGGGGCCAGGTCCGGAAGACCCGGGACAATATCATCATCATCCTGAAGAACGACCCGAACCTCAAGGGGAAAATCGCTACGGATGAATTCGCCATGCGGGGCGTGGCCACAGGGCCCCTGCCCTGGTCAAAGAAGGACGAGGGCATCCGGATGTGGACGGACACCGACGACTCCGGTCTCAACTGGTACCTGGAACACGTCTACGGGATCATCGGGCAGAACGCCATCGATGATGCCCTGCGGCTCGTGTCCAAGGAACAGGCCTTCAACCAGGTGAAGAGCTACCTGGAAGGCCTGACACCCTGGGACAAGGTGTCACGTGTGGATACGGCCCTGCGGGACTACCTGGGCGCCGAGGACGATGCCTATACGAGGGCCGTATCCCGGAAGTCCATGGTGGCCGCTGTGGCCCGTGTCTATGAGCCTGGCTGTAAATACGACTACGTGCCCACGTTCGTGGGTCCCCAGGGCATCGGCAAGACCACCTATCTGAGGACCTTAGGCCACGGCTGGCACAGCGACAGCCTTCAGTCCTTCAAAGGGAAGGAAGCGTCCGAGATGATCCAGGGCATCTGGATCAACGAGATTGGCGAAATGACAGGCTACACGAAGAGCGACGACAACGAGATCAAGCAGTTCCTGAGCCGCTGCGACGACGTGTATCGGCAGCCCTATGGCAGACGCCCGGAGCGCTATCCCCGGAAGGGCGTGTTCTTCGGCACGTGCAACGACCACGACTTCCTGAAGGACCCGACGGGCAGCCGCCGGTTCTGGCCGGTGGACGTGGGCGTGCTGAAGCCCGTGAAGGATATCTGGGCAGACCTGCCCGGTGAGGTAGACCAGCTGTGGGCGGAAGCCCTGGACTACTACCGGCGCGGGGAGCGTCGGTACATGGATACCAGGGAGCTGGAGGACGCTGCCAAGGAAGCCCAGGACGGCCACTACGAAGTGGACCCCAAGGCCGGGATGATCCAGCAGTTCATCGAGCAGCCTGTACCGGAACGGCACCGGGAACAGTCCCTGAGCCTCATGCAGTCATGGTGGGCCAAGAGCCCCCAGGAACGGGCAGGCAAAGGCATCCGGCGGGAGACCGTCTGTGCCTTAGAGGTCTGGTGCGAGCTGTTCCATGGGGACCCCAAGAGCATGCGGCGGGTGGATTCCACAGCCATCAATAATGCCATTGCAACGGCTGAAGGGTGGAAGCGGAACAAGAGTAAACGTCGATATGGATACTGTGGTATCCAACGAGGATTTGAACACATAAAATGAATAAATATTCATGTGGTAAAGGTACATTTAAGAAATAGTTTGGTAACAGCAAGTGTTACCAAAGTTTTTGAATGGTAACACCTGAAGGTAACGTCTACAACCGCATGAATACTGGAGAAATAACTACTGTTACCAACGTTACCATAGATATATATATAAGGGTCAATATTAAGAAATTACACGCATAATACCCCTATATAAGTCTATAAATCCTAAAGTTAGGGGTATATATAAGAAACCATGTTCACATGTTCACACCCTATGAATAATCGATGCATAAGGAGGTATGAACATGAATAGAAATTTGGCAGCAGAAGAATATCTGCAGCACCTGAAAGCGTGGACCCACCAGCTGGAGATGTACCTGGAGCTGTACGGACCGATCCCGGACAAGCACAACACGTTCCTGTACATGAACAAGCATTCTGATCTGGAAGGCTTCATCGCTATGGTGAACCTGTGCTGCCACGTGGTGCAGGAGACTACGAAGCTTGTGGCCTGCCTGGAATGCCCGGTACTGGAGGATGCCCATGAAGCCGATCACGGGGAATGAGCCGGAACGGGAGGTGGAGAGCTACCTGCGGAAGGGTGTGAAGTACGCAGGCGGCATCTCCTACAAGTGGGTGTCCCCCGGCCAGAGCGGCGTGCCTGACCGCATCGTCTTCTGGCCCCACAGCCAGGTGGACCTGGTGGAGCTGAAGACCACCACCGGGAAGCTGAGCCCCATCCAGAAGCTGCAGATCGGCCGGATCGAGGACGTGACCGGGATGAAGGTCCACGTGCTGTATGGCATGGAGGACGTAAAGAAGTACTTGGAGGAGCGAGTCAGGAGGTGATGACCAATGATGTTCAGACCACATCCCTACCAGCAGTATTGTATTGAGCAGGCTTTGGAAAAACCGGCTTTAGGGTTGTTCCTGGACATGGGTTAGGGCCTTGGTAAGACGGCTATCACGCTGGAAGCCATCAACGAGCTGAAGTATGGACGGTTCCTGGTCCACAAGGCCCTGGTGATTGCCCCGAAGAAGGTAGCAGAGGCCACGTGGCAGCATGAGGCCCAGAAGTGGGACAACCTGAACCACCTGCGGTTCTCCACGGTCCTTGGCAGCACGAAAGAGAGGCTGAAGGCCCTGGAAGCGGATGCGGATATCTACCTCATCAACCGGGAGAACGTGGTGTGGCTGGTAGACCATTACCGGAACGGCTGGCCCTTCGACATGGTGGTATGTGATGAGTTTTCAAGTTTCAAGAACCACAGTGCCAAACGGTTCAAGGCACTTGCCCATATCCGGCCGCACATCCGGCGGATCCTGGGCCTGACGGGGACCCCGAGCCCCAACGGCCTGGGAGACTTGTGGAGCCAGGTGTACCTGCTGGATGGCGGGGAGCGGCTGGGCAGGTACTGGACTCACTTCCGGGAACGGTACTTCGACCCGGGCCGCAGGACCAGGGACATCATCTACGAGTACATCCCCAAGGATGGAGCACAGGAAGCCATCATGGAGAAGATCGGCGACATCTGCATCAGTATGAAGGCTGCCGACTATCTCCAGCTTCCGGAGTGCATCTATGACGAGGTGCCCGTAGCCCTGACACCCAAGGCCCGGAAGGCCTATGAGGAGCTGGAGCGGAACCTGGTGCTGCAGCTGCCGGGGGAAGACATCAGCGTGACCAGTGCGGCCACCCTGTCCGGGAAGCTGCAGCAGCTGGCCAACGGGGCCGTGTACGATGAGGGCCACAGCTGGCACGAGGTCCATACCTGCAAGTTGGAAGCCTTCATGGAACTGGTAGAGAAGCTGAACGGGCAGCACGCCCTGGTGTTCTACAACTTCCAGAGCGATGAGGAACGCTTATTGGAAGTACTGAAGGGTTCAAAATTACGCGTCCGGTCCTTCCGGGGAGCCGCCGATGCGGACGACTGGAACGCCGGCAAGATTGATATCCTGTTAGCCCATCCGGCAAGCACGGCCTACGGGCTGAACCTGCAGGATGGTGGACATCACATCATCTGGTTCGGCCTCAATTGGTCTTTGGAATTATACCAGCAGGCGAACAAGCGCCTGCACCGGCAGGGGCAGAAGGAACCCGTCATCGTGCACCAGCTGGTCTGCCAGGGTACCCGGGATGAGGACCTGCTGTACGCTTTGAATGATAAGAACGCATCGCAGGAACAGGTTTTGGAATCCTTGAAAGCAAGGATCAGGAAATATAGGGGGAATTGAAAAATGGGAGAGATGCATATTGCTGTATCAAGGGAGCCTGTACAGGCCCCCATCATCACTACACCAGAAGAAAGATTGAGAAAACAGGTTGGCGAACTGCAGCGGCAGCTGATGGAAGCCAGGGACAAGCTGGAGCAGAAGGGCTATGTGAATGATGGCCTTAACATGGAACAGCTGGAAAAAGAGAACAGGAAGCTGCGGAACCGGCTGGAAGACCTGACGAACGTCATCGACCAGAAGGATAAGGCCCTGGCCGAAAAGGAAGCTATCATTCAGAGCCTGAAGGCTGGTGCCGATAAACGGGACGACGACCGGCAGAAGGTTATCGATGGAAAAGAAGATATGATCAAGACCATGTCCGAGAAGATTACGAAGCTGGAGCAGTCCGTAGCTGACCGGGTCCGTACTATCGACCGGCAGAAAGAGACGAACCACCGGATGGCTGAACAGCTTGAGGAAGCCCGGAAACAGGCGGATGAATTTAAAGCGGACCTGGACAAGGTGCTGGCTGAGAACGAGGAACTAAAGAAGCAGCCAAAGGCTAAACCGAATGACTATGACGCTTCTAACCCTTGGCTGGCAATGGAGCAGGCCTTGAAGATCCTGACAACCAATCTGCCGGATATCAAGAAACGGTTCGCAGAGGCAATCGATTATCAAGCGGTAACGCAGGCCCATCTGTCTGAGATGTTGCGGGACTTGAAATTTTGCCAGGCACCCGAAAAAGCTGAGAAGCCGAAAGAGCCGCCAAGGCGGGACGGCAAGCCGACGCCGAAAGCTGTCCGGCTGGAACACGGGGACAAGGCCAAAGCGGTTGCCGAAGCTATCGGGGTATCGCCTAATCATTTCTGGGCCTTGGAAAATTTAAAGGACCCCTGGCCCGCTGAGCGCCGCCAGAAGTTCTGTGAGCGGTACAAGATTTCTGAGGACGATGTGGCCTGGGGCAAAATCAAATTAACGGGAAGTGGTGTGCATGCCAAGGAAACCCTTGGGGTTTGACGAACATATCTGCGGGCTCTGCGGGCGGAAATTCCATCCGCCCTACCAGGGTTCTTATCTGTGGAAACGGACCTATCACGGGCACCAGCTGTGGTTCTGCAGCGAAGGCTGTATGAATACCTGGGAAAAGGAAAAGAGGAAGAAGCCATGACGGACGGGGCATGGGAAAATCTTGTGAAGCTGGCAGTCCTGATCGGCGTAATTACCGGCCTTGCCTTCCTGATGGGCGGAACTATCCTGATCTGGCTGACGATACTGCGATGGGTACAATGAGGAGGTGCAGATCTTGATGGAGATTGCCGGACGAACAGGGCAGTTGAGCGATGAGCTGCGAAAGCATGCAGCCAACCTGAGCTTCATTGCCTATGAAGAAAACCAGGGGAAGGATCTGGAGTCCCAGCTTGTGCAGACTATCGGGGAGATCGAAGCCCTGCGGAACAGGCTGAGGAACGAAGAAAACTTCTATTTGGAGGTGCTGACCAATGAACGCAGAAAACAACATGACGATAGACGTGAAAGACCTGAACCTTGATCCGAAGAAGTACGAAGGCTGGCTGCGGGGCCTGATGGATGATCCGAAAGCCAAAGCTGGTTATGACAGCGCTGTTTTAGCCAGGGTTTGTCCAAAGTGCGGAGCCAAGTTCCGGGCGGATAGCGAACTGGACCACTGTCCGATCTGCGGGTATAAGCCTAAAGATGAATCGCCGATAAATGGCGATAAAACCGGCGATAAGATCCAGCGTCCCAACCATTACACCTGGCGGGGAACCGAATGCTTCGAGGTCATCAAGATGTTTACCCTGCACGCGGCCCCCTACGCCGCGTATTTGATGGGGAACATCATCAAATATCTTTACAGGTATCCCCTGAAAAACGGGGTAGAAGATCTGAAGAAGGCAAGAAGATACCTGGATGAGCTGATCGCCTATTTCGAGGAGGTGAAGCCGTGACAGGAGCAGAATTTTTGGAATCTATCTGGGACCTTGAAGAAGATATCCGGGTAAAGGAAGAAGAGTATGCCAAGATTAAAGATGACATCAAATATCTCAAGGCCGTAGATACAACTAAGGATAAGGTTGATGGTGGGGTGCCTATGGATCTGGCGGACAAGATTGGCAAACTGGAAGAAGTGAAAGATAAGCTAAACGCCGAATGGGATGTGCTGATCTGCAGAAGGGAACAGGCTAGGAACATGATCAACCTGGTTCAAACCGGGATGTATCGGTCTATCCTGAAGCGTCGTTACATTAATCACAATCCATGGAGTGCTGTTGCAAGAAAGATGGGTTTTCGGGAAGACTATATCCGACACATGCTGGCGCCAGCCATTGTGGAGTTTGAAACCGTTGTAGAAGCTGAGCATCCTGGGTTTTTTAAAATGCTTGATTTTAAGTAAGTAACACACAAAAACACACACGAACACACAACAACACACACGGTTGACGTACTATAATATATGGTGTGAAGTGTGGGTACATTGATAGGCATCTGTTTTGAATTTTTCATGCAACAACCTCCGGAGAGACCGTCTGACATTGTCAGGCGGTTTTTTCGTGCCCGAAATCTGACGAAGGGAGGCATCGGCGATGGCTGACGAAGATATGCACAAACTTACTGACAAGCAGCAGGCTTTTGTGGATAACTATTTCATCTGCGGTGGGAATGCATCAGAAGCTGCCAGGAGAGCTGGGTATGCAAATCGAACAGCTTTACAGGCTAGTGACTGGCTGAACCCTAAAAAAACCCATAAATATAAAGCCTATTTGGCAGCGGCCATCGAGAAGCGCCGGCAGGAGCTCAAGAGCCAGCGTACAGCCGATGCTACCGAAGTCCTGGAGTACCTGACCAGGGTCATGCGGGGCAAGCAGGAAGATGAGACCTTCGTCATAGAGGGAACCGGCGACGGCTGCAGCGAGGCCCGGAAGATGAACGTCAAGGTAGGCACCCGTGACCGGAACAAGGCTGCGGAACTGCTGGGCCGTGTCATGGGAATCTTCTCCGACAAGCTGAAGCTGGAAGGCTCCGTGCAGGTGCCTGTCATCATCGACGATATCGAGAGTGATGACGATGGCTAGGGACGGGGTAAGGCTTTCCAGCCTGATCGCTCCTTCGTTCTACGGCCTGCACCGGGACGTGAAGCAGCACAAGCACACCCACTACTGGCTAAAGGGCGGACGCGGCAGCACGAAGTCCTCGTTCATCTCCATCGAGCTGATCCTGGGCATCATGAAGCATAAAGGACTGGACGCCGTGGTCTACCGGAAGGTGGGCAACACCATGCGGCGTTCCGTCTTCGAACAGCTGAAATGGGCCATCCGTGCCCTGGGCGTGCAGGACTCCTGGACAGCGACCATTAGTCCTATGGCCCTGACCTACGTCACTGGGCAGCAGATCCTGTTCAGCGGCCTGGATGAAGCCGACAAGGGCAAGTCCATCAAGTCCGCTAACGACTACTTCGGCTACGTGTGGTTTGAAGAGCTGGCTGAGTTTGCCGGCATGGGAGAAATCCGCACCACGCTGCAGTCCGTGCTCCGTGGCGGCGACAAGTACTGGGTGTTTTATTCCTACAACCCGCCCAAGAGCCAGGATGCCTGGGTGAACCAGGAAACACTCACTGACAACCCGGACAGGATCATCCATACGAGTTCCTACCTGCAGGTTCCCAAAGAGTGGTTAGGCGAACAGTTCCTTCTGGAAGCAGAACGCATGAAGGAGACGAACCCTACGGCATATGCCCACGAATACATGGGCGAAGTTACTGGCACCGGCGGGGCGGTATTTGAGAACGTGGCCGAGCTGCCCATGACGGATGCGGCTGTCAGCCAGTTCGACCACCGGTTCTTCGGCCTTGACTTCGGGTTCTCTGTGGATCCGCTGGCCTTCGTGGCTATGCATTACGATGCTAAGCACGAAGACCTGTACATCTTCGATGAGTTGTATCAGCAGAAACTGACGAACGGCAGGGCGGCTTCCATGATCCGGAAGATGTACCCCACGGCCAGGATTATCGCAGACTCTGCGGAACCTAAGAGCATTGCAGAGATGCGGGACTACGGGGTGAACGTGTCCGGAGTCCGGAAGGGACCTGATAGTGTGGACTTCGGCATCCGGTGGCTGCAGAACCGTGGGCACATTTACATAGATAAGGCACGCTGTCCGAACACGTACAAGGAATTTGTGTGCTACGAATACGATAGGAACAGGGACGGGCAGTTCGTCAACGCCTACCCTGACAAGAACAACCATGCCATTGATGCGGTGCGGTACGGCATGCAGCCGGCCATGCCGCGAGGCCATATGCGGGTATTGAGGTGGGAAAATGGAACTTGACATTGCAATAAAACTGATCCGGAAATATATGGCCGGGCATGCAGACTTTATCACGAGGGCAGGGATCGCCAGGCGGTACTACAACGTACAGAACGATATCCTATTCCTGCCATCCAAGAAGAAGCAGAAGGAAGACACGGGGGAAGCTGTGCCGGATCCGCTCCGGACGGCTGACAACCGGATTCCGATTTCCTTCTATGAGCTGCTGGTGAACCAGAAGGCCGCCTACATGTTTACGGCCCCGCCCCTCTTCGATGTGAAGGACGATAACGCCAACGCTTATATCACGGAGACCCTGGGCGACGCCTACCAGAAGAAATGCATGAACCTGTGCATTGATGCCTGCAATACGGGCATCGGCTGGGTGCATTACTGGGAAGATGAGCAGCATACGTTCCACTGGGGCGTTGTGCCGTCTGAAGAGATCATCCCGGTCTGGTCTGCTGATCTGGACCATGGCCTGGTAGCCTGCCTGCGGGCTTATGAGAATATCGACGACGACGGGACCATGTGGGACCTGTATGAGGTCTGGGACGACACGGCCTGCCAGACGTTCAAGAAACGGAAGGACGACACCATTGAGGAGCTGGCTCCCTGGGCCCGGTTCTCTACAGGAGCCTACCTGCTGGATATCCCGGACAACGGGGAGAACAATATCTACCGGCATCCGTTTGGCAGGGTTCCCTTCATCCCGTTCCGGAACAACTCTGGGGCTACCAGCGACCTGACAAGGGTCAAGAAGCTGATTGATGCCTATGACAGGGTGTTCAGCGGCTTCCTGAACGACCTGGAAGACATCCAGGAAGTCATCTTCGTGCTGACGGGCTACGGCGGGGAAGACCTGAAGCAGTTCATCCACGACCTGAAATACTATAAAGCCATCAGCCTGGACGATGGCGGTGTAGGCTCCGGCAGCGGGGTGTCCACCTTGACTATCAACATTCCCGTGGAAGCACGGGACAAGATGCTGGAGATTACGAGGAAGGCCATCTTCACCATGGGCCAGGGCATCGACCCGGAACAGCAGGGGCTGGATAAGACGTCCGGTGAGGCCATGAAGTTCCTATATGCGACTTTGGAACTGAAGGCCGGGCTCCTGCAGACGGAGTTCACGCTGGGCTTCAATGAGCTGATCCGGGCCATGCTGGCATACAAAGGAATGCAGGTCAAAGGCAGTATCAACCAGACCTGGACCCGCACGGCCATCCGGAACGACGCTGAACTGGTGGATATGTGCAGCAAGAGCGAAGGTGTTATCAGCCGGAAGACCATCCTCAAGAACCACCCGTTTGTGGAGAATGCGGAAGATGAAGAAAAGCAGATTGCCCAGGAGCAGCAGGAAGAAGCGGCGCAGAGCGACCCTTACAAGGATCTGGGCACTGATGTACAGGACTAAGCCCTAACGAGGGTTCAGTAATAAATCTCTATTCGAGGCAGGTAAACCTCGGTAAAAACCGGAGGAGAGAACAATGGATTTGAACGAACTACTGGCCAGACTTGGCGTTGCGGAGGACAAGCATGAGGACGCGGTGAAAGCCGTCAAAGAATACCTGGATGGGTCCTACATCCCGAAGTCCCGGTTCAATGAAGTGAACGCCAAGAACAAGGAACTGGCTGACCAGATCACGGCAAGGGATGCCCAGCTGACGAAGCTCAAGAAAGAGAGCGGCGACAATGACAGCCTGAAGGCTCAGATCGAGGCCCTGCAGAAGGAAAACAAGCAGGCCAAGGAAGCTGCGGACGCGCGGCTTAAAGATCTCCAGCTGACCAGTGCCATCAAGCTGGCTGTGGCAGCTGATGCCCAGGACACAGATATCGTGGCCGGGCTCATCAACCGTGACACCATCATCTTCGGTGAAGATGGAAAAGTCACCGGATTGAACGAACAGGTGGAAGCCCTGAAGCAGAGCAAACCCTTCCTGTTCAAGCAGGCACCAGCCCCTATCAGCTATACGCCGAAGAGTGGCAATGGGCCTGTAGCAGACAACCCGTTTGCGAAAGAAACCTTCAACCTGACAAAGCAGGGCCAGATGCTGAGAGACAACCCTGAACAGGCACGCGCCCTGGCCAGCGCTGCAGGTGTAAACATTTAAAAGAAAGAAGGAATAGACTATGACTACTTTGAATGATGTCATCGTACCGGAGCTCTTTACTCCTTATGTAATCAACCGGACCATGGAACTGTCCGACCTGTTTAAGAGCGGCATCGTAACGAACAATGCCGAATTTGACCGCCTGGCTTCTGAAGCCGCACCCATCCACAACATGCCTTTCTTCGAAGATCTGAGCGGCGATGCTGAAGACGTGATCGAAGGCGAAGACCTGACTGCTAAGAAGATCTCCTCCAGCAAGGATGTGTCCGCCACCATCCGCCGTGCTGCTATGTGGTCCGCTACCGATCTGGCTGCCGCTATGGCAGGCGCCGACCCCATGAAAGCTATCGGCGACCTGGTAGCAGGCTTCTGGTCCAGAAACATGCAGAAGGAACTGGTGGCTGTCCTGACCGGTGTGTTTGCTTCCACCTCCATGGCTGACCATGTGCTGGATGTATCCGCAGGTACCGGCAAGGCTGCCTATATCAGCGCATCCTCCTTCATCGATGCTATGCAGCTGCTGGGCGATGCTCAGAGCCAGCTGACCGCTGTAGCTATGCACTCTGCTACGAAGTCTTACCTGAAGAAGCAGAACCTGATTGCTACGGAACGTGATTCCACGGACGTAGAATTCGATACCTACCAGGGCCGCAGAGTCATCGTAGACGATGGCTGCCCTGTAGCTGAAGGTGTCTATACCACCTACCTGTTCGGTGCTGGTGCTGTGGCTTATGGCAACGGCAACCCTGTGGGCTTTGTGGCTACTGAAGTTGACCGTGATAAGAAGAAAGGTTCCGGCGTGGATTACCTGATCAACCGCAGAACCTTCATCCTGCATCCGCGGGGCATTGCATGGACCAACAAGGTACGCGCTCATAACGAAACCGTCTCCAGAACGGAACTGCAGGACGGTACGAACTGGAACAAGGTCTACAAACCGAAACAGATCCGTATCGTTGCCCTGAAGCACAAACTGGGCTGATTGAGGTAGCGGGATATGGACAGTGAAACCTATTGGAGGCAGCGGATAGAGGAAAGGGAAGCATACTGGTTTGAACAGAGCCAAAAGACCATAGAAGCTGAACTGGCTGCCTACTATGAGGAATCGCTGGCCCGTATCCAGACCGATATCGCTGCCCTGTATGGCCGTTTCGCCAGGGACAATAAGCTGAGTATGAGCGAGGCCAGAAAGCTCCTCACAGGGCAAGAATTCCGCGTATGGCGCAAGTCTATCGAACAGTACGTAAAGGAGATCAAGGCCGGCAATAAAGGGCTTGAAAGGGAACTGAACGTGCTGGCCATGCGGAGCCGGATCAGCCGGCTGGATAAGCTGTATGCAGATACGCTTATGGAGCTGGACAAGCTGGGCAGGCTGAAGGAAGACAAGCTGAAGGCCTTCCTGACAGAAGCCTACAAGGACAATTACTACCATGGGATGTATGCCATCGGCAAGACCATCGGCCTCCGGAGTCCCAGAGTCAACGTCAGCAACAAGCAGCTGGAAGACGTGCTGCGGGCCCGCTGGAGCGGGGAAAACTACAGCGCGCGGATCTGGACAAACCAGAAAGCTCTGGGGGAAACCCTGAAGCAGGAGATGACCAACATGGTCCATCGAGGCGAGTCCGTGGACAAGGTGTCCAAACGGATCGCCCAGAAGATGGCAACTGAGAAGAAGAATGCGGTCCGCCTGGTGCGCACGGAGCTGAATTATGTGGAGAACCAGGCATCCCTGAACAGTATCAAGGACACCGGCTTGGAATATTACCGGTTCACCGCCACCCTGGACCACAGGACTTCTCAGGTCTGCCGGGAACATGACGGGCAGGTCTACCCGGTAGAAGATGCTTCTCCTGGTGACAACATGCCGCCGATGCATCCTCACTGCAGGTCCGTCATCTCCGGCAGCTTGTATGGCCCTGAGCATACGAAGTCTGGCAAACGGATAGCGAAGGACGAAAAAGGCCGGAATTATTACGTACCGGCTGATATGAGCTACAAAGAATGGATTGACGATCAGGATGCCAGTAAGGGATATCTGCAATTTTACTTGCCAATAAAGTACAAGGATGAAGCGATATCCATAACGCGAGGGCCACAGAAAATTTTAGTGCATGAAGTTGAAGGAGCTAAGCATCCAATTTATGTGTCTTCTGGTGTTAAATTACGGCCAAAGCATTTACATTTGATTGAAAAATCTATTACTGAAGCTCAGAAACTTTTAAATATATACGGCAAGGAGAATCTACCTAATATTTATATCTTAACTACTGAAGAAATGCAGAGCTTTGCTCCAGCAATATATAGTCCTCAAAAAAATACCCTTTACCTAAACCATACCATGGGAATTAGAAAGAAAGTTCTTGAACTCCAAGATCAATTTTCCGCTAAAAAGTCACTGATTAGTACCTATGTACACGAATACTTCCACTGGATAGATGCAGAAAGAAGTAGAAGAAAAAATAAAGGTAAACTGCCAGAAGACTATAGGATAAAATTGATATCGGATTGTTATGAAAAAGTTGATGCTCTTATTAAAAACGGATATAATATAAATAAATTGGGTCGATATGCCAACTATGCTTATAGTATAGGTGAATACGACGAAGTTTATACCGAATATCGTGTTTATGAGCGTTTAACATAAGAGAGGGCGATTTCATGAGAATTCCTTTTCCAAAAGAAGTAGAAGAAATGCAAAATCAAATTAACCCCTATATAGTAATGGATGGAGCAAAATGGCATCTACGTGAAGATGCGCCAGAGCATATAGTTAAGGTCAAAGATAAATTAATGGCAATACTTGATGCCGAATTTAAAAAAGCAGAAGCTCTGCTTTAAAGCACTTGCTCAATGAGTGAGTGCTTTTTTCATGCCCTGAAAGGAGGCTTATATGGCCAATTTCATTACGGCAGAAGAAGCCGTAGCAGAGATCCAGGACAACGTGGCCACGATCCGGGGCGCTCCTGCCGACGAGGTCACCGCGCTGTACGCCAAACGGGCCGTCGGCTTCGTACTGGACTACTGCAACAGGGAAGACTTTCCAGAGACGTTAGCCCTGGCCTTGACGGATCTGCTGGGCCGCTGGCTGGATGATGCGGAGAGCGGAGGCAGGCAGGCCCTGAAGAGCATCAAGCAGAACGACACAGAGTACCAGTTTGGGTCCTCTGAGGCCCAGACCACGGGCAGCCAGATCGCCGCAGATCTGGAAGCCCTGAAGCCCCAGCTCAACCGGTACAGGAAGCTGAGGTGGCCGGAATGAAGATGCCCTGGAAGCGGTGCCAGAAGCTGCTGGACACCTACATGTACAACGACCGCTGTACCGTATCCCGGCAGGTATCCTCTGAAGACGAGGATGGAGCCGATGATTATACCATCAAGGACGTATATACGGACATCCCCTGCAAGATCAGCCAATACGGCAAAGAGCTGCAGAGCGGACAGAACCCCAGGGAGTACTTCCTGCGCAATGATCTGCGGGTCTGCATGAGTCCGGAATACGAAATCCGGCCGAACGATATCCTGACCGTGACCCATGAAGGACAGACCTTCCAGCTGAATGCAGCGCAGCCGTTCCGGTATCCTGAACATCAGGAAATCAGCGTCCGTAGAGACGAGGAGGCCTGACCATGGGTGTGAAGTTCAGTGGCTTTGATGAGATCAATGCAACCCTGGATAAGGTTCAGCAGCAGGGGCCTGCAGCCATAGATAGCTTTCTGAAGAAGGAAGCCGAAGTCCTGCGGGGCAAGGCCCAGGAACTGACTCCTGTGGATACAGGGCAGCTGCGGGAAGGCTGGCAGCGGACGGATCCGGAAAACGGGCAGATTCAGGTATATGATAACGTGGAATATGCGGCTCACGTGGAGTTCGGGCATCGGACCCGTAACGGCGGCTTTGTGAAGGGCAGGAAGATGCTCCACAGGGCGCTCCTGCAGGCCGGTAAGAGCTTTTCGGAGGACGCAGAAGCCATCTTAAGGGGGCTGTTAAAATGATCCGTCTGAGGGCCATTAAGACGGCCATAACGAACAAGTTAAAAGGGAAATATCCCAAGTACAAGGTGCATTTCGACAACGTAGAGAAGTCGGATGCTCCTTATTTTTATGTGGAATTCATGGAACAGGTCAACACCTGGGACGAATCCTACAGCGATCGGACCATCCAGACGGATATCTCCTATATCCATCCTAAAGATGCCTATGGGCGGGTATCCCGTGCGGCTGTGTTCGATGTAGCAGATGACCTGGACCTTATGTTCCGGCCTTATCTGCAGATTGGGGACCGGTACATCACCATCCTGGGGGCTGAGAAGACCCTGGTGGACGATGTGCTGCATTTTATTTTCAACCTGGCCTTTACGGATGCCTGGACGGCTGAGGAAGTCGGACAGATTAAGTACGAGCTGGGCCAGGAACTGGAATTGAACCTTAAAGGAGGAATAAACAATGGCGAATGAAGCTGAAGTTTTCGGCCTGCCTCAAGTCCTGATCAACTTTAGAACCCAGGGTACTACGGCCATCAAGCGTTCTGCCCGTGGCATCGTAGCCATGATCCTGCACAATGAGACCAAAGATGCTACGGCTACCTACACCATCCGTGACGTATCCGACATCCCTGAAACCGGGCTGACAGCTGAGAGCGTAGACCTGATCAAGAAATGCCTGATGGGTACGCCCCTGCGTATCCTGGTCTACACTTTGCCACTGTCTA
>OMUE01000214.1 GCA_900314165.1 uncultured Acidaminococcus sp. | reverse complement strand
AAGGAACTGGGATATCCCCACCTCCCCCTCGAAGATTGCTGAAGTCCGGCAGCTTAAATTCCCGTTTGGCAGGAGTGCTACTGCCCCCGCCACCTTCTCCACCGCTTTCGCTACCCATGGAACCCAGAGCATTGTTGGTTTCCAGGATTTTCTGGATCAAGCTGGAGAGCCAGCTAATGGCTTCACTGACAAAGTTGGCAATGGTAGAAAGGGCACTAGAGGCCCAGGAGGGAAGGATGCTGTCAGCCATGTCGGACAGGATGCTTCCTACTTCATCGATACAGGACCCAATGCCTTCTACCAGATAGGTGAAAGCGTTCAGGATCCAGGTCACACATTCGCTAAGGACGCTGATGAAGTTCAGCACTCCGTTCACTACCCCGCCAATCACCTGCAGGGCTGCATAGAAAGCTGCCCCCATCACGGCAGCCACCAAGGTGAACACCGGTTCCAGAGCCTGAAGGTTGGCAATAATGGACTGGGCCGCCGCGCTCATCATTGCCTGAACGGCATCCACAGCCCGGGTGACCGTTTCCATCTTGATGCCCATGGCCCCCAGCACATCTTCTACGGTCATCCCGCTTTTCCAGATGGCATAGAGGGCCGTGGCCATTGCCGCTGCTACCCCAATAAAAGGAGCTGCCGCTGCTACCGCCGCCAGAAAAGGCGCGGCCATGAGAGCCACCTTCGTCACAAAAAGCCCAATGGCCGGAATGGCAAGGCCAGTGAGAGTACTCACAATGAGGAGGATTCCTGCCTGGAATTCAGGAGGAATGGCTGTCATAAGAGCTTCCGTAAGTCCGGAAGACTGGACGGTGGCTGCAAAGTTGGTCAGCATATCCCCTAAGGACTGGAAGATCCCCGGCAGGTTTAGGGCTTCCGCAATCTGGAGGCCCACTTGGGCCGCCGACTGTTCCAGTCCATCCATGAGGGTGGACCAGGTGCCGCTGATGGTCTCACTCTGCTGATCCATCATGCCCCCGAAAGACTGTTCCATACCACCGACCAAAGCCGTAATGCCCGTTGCCGCATCAATGGCTCCTTTGGACACCCTGTCCATGGCTTCCGGTACGGAAACCCCGATCTGGTCCGCCAGCATCTTCCAGGCCGGAATGCCTGTTTCAGTCAGCTGCATCATTTCACCGGCCTGGACTTTCGACTTGGCCGCCATCTGCCCCAGGGCCAGGGTGATCCGGTTAATGCCTTCTGCTCCAAGGCCCACGCCGGCTGCCGCATCCCCCACCGCGGTTAATGTAGGAATGACCTGTTCGGCCGAAAAGCCGAAAGCGATGAACTTCTGGGCCGCCTGGGACACCTGGCTAAATTCGAAAGGAGTCTTGGCTGCAAATCCCTGCATTTTCCCCAGAAAGTCCTGGGCTTTTTCCGCGCTCCCCAGCATATTGGTGAAAGCGGTCTTGGTACTCTGGAGACTGGCGCCGGCTTTCACCGATGCCACACCCAGAGCAGCCAGTCCGGCCCCGATGCCTCCTAAGACGGCCAGGGATTTCTTGGACACGTCCAGGGCTTCGCTCCCAAAGGCGGACTTGATCTGCCGTTTGGTGGCATTGAGTTCTTTCCGGAGATCGGAGGTATCTGCTCCGATCTTAACCAGAAGGTCAGCGATGGTTGCCACGATCGTCAGCTCCTTTCCGTCTGAATTCCTCGAAGAAGGCATCCCGCTCGGCTGCCATTTGGCTGCTGGTTTTCCTGGGCAGGAAGGGTTTCATCAGCTTTTCCGTCCGTACCGGTTTCCGGGTATGGATGCTCATCAGGCAGGCCACCCAATAAGCAATCTCCCATTTCTTTCGTTGTTCTGCCCTGGCCCGGCATTCCGCCATCCGATCCAGCTCCAGGGGAGTCAGGGCATAGAATTGGGCAGGCAAAAGATGCAAGAGCCCATAGGCCACTTCTTCCGCCCACCCCAGCCACTCGTTAAAAGACGGGACTTCTTCCTGTCCCGTCGTCAGTTTTTTGGTTTCGTCTTACTCTTCCCCGGTTCTTTCCCCGGATCTTCTTCTGGAAAGATGGCATAGTACACTTCTTTCCCCAGAATGCCGGACCCGGCAATGGCCTTCACCACCGGCTGGACGAATTCTTCCATCTCGTGGCCTTCATCGATGAGTTCCTGCATCTTATTGGCGTACCACTGGGGATTCTTGATGCCGTGCTGCCGGAGCCCGATGGACAGAAGAGCGGTCAGGATCCCCAGGTTCAATTCCTGGTTCCGGATAATGTCCCCGGCACTTTTTCCGGTAATGTTTTCTACCTGGATCAGCCGGCCGATATCAAAATACAGGTACTGGCCAGGGCCAAAGACTTCAAAGTCGATTTTCTTCATGTTTTCCGATTCCTCCTATTTACCGGTAGGGACAACCGTTCCGTCCGCACTCTTCAGTTCACTTAAGGGTCCGTCCCCGGAAATGGTCCCGGACAGGGTGGCCACGTCATCATGAGGGGTGGACAGACTGCATTCCGTCACAGAGCCCCAACCGGTTACATAGCTTTTGTCCGGGTACTCGAATTTGATGTGGACCTGCTTTCCTGCAAAAAAAGAGGCTTCCAGGAATTTGGCCCCCTTGTCTCCGGCCAGGTACACGGATTCCAGGTCCAGGGACCAGTTCCGCAGGCCGGGGATGGTGGATTTCCACCCGCTGGACGTTTTGCTGCTGGCGTCGATTTCGTCTGCCTGCCGGGTCAGATCCCCGCTCCGCTGGCCCCCTAAGAGCAGCCAGGTGGGATTGGTATCCGATTCTCCTGCGTTCAGATAGATCAAATAATCCTTGCCGGCAGTCGCCGTATTGGAGGCTTCGCTCCGGCTGGGAAAAGTGGTAGTTGCCATATTATTCCTCCTTATGAATGTTCTGGATAAGGACTTCCAGAGTAATCACCCCGCTGTAGCCCATCTCATCCTCCGGGTACGTTTCGTAGAAATCCACCCCTTGGGCAGATACATAGAATTCATCAGGGGAAAGATCCAGTTGGATGCTCCCAAACAGGTTGATGAGTTTTTCCGCCAGAGAGTTGATTTCAAACCGTCCCTTGTAATTGCTATAGATATGGATGTGGGCCGAAAGGTGTGTCATGTCCTCGGTTTTGGTGGATTTGTCCTGGACGGTCATGGTCCCCAGAGTGATAAACGGCAGCACCGCCTCCTGAGGCACGTAGTCATAAACCGCCAGCCCTGTGTGTTCTCTGAGAAAGGCCACCAGGGCCTTATGGATGGCGTTGTTGGGTAATCGCTTCATGGTTCACGGACTGCCTTCTTTACATCACGGATCAGCTGGGGTTCCACATAGTCATAGGACGGCTTGAAAAAGGGTTTCCCGGACTGTGCCGGGATCCGGGACCGTTTCGTAAAGACAGGACCGCCCCGGAAAAATCGCAGGGCCTTTTTCTTCTGGGGCTTTACCGTATGGGCCCGACTGCCAAATTCCACCAGATGGGCATACGGGACATTACTGTACACCTGGCCTTCCAACTTCACTGCAGAAAACCGCGTCTTGATGGATTTTTTGAGTTTTCCCGTCCGGACCGGGACCCGCTGCCGGGCTTCCCGAGCTACCCCACTGGTTCCTCTTCTGAGAGCCCCTTCCACACGGAGGCGGCTCTTCCCATCCCAGGCAGAAATCTGCCGGATGGCCTTACTCAGTTCCCCTTCCGGAACTTTGACCGTAAAAACGGCCATGGCTACACCCCCTGTTCATACCGGTGGACGATCAGGGTCGTGCTGTCCCGATAGGTGTTGTCCACGGTTTCGATTTCGTACAGTTCTCCAGAAAGCAGCATTCTCCATCCCCGTTTCAAATCTTTGCGGGGCCGGATCTTCAGCCGCAGCTGTTCCCGGTTCATGGGAGTTCCCTGGGCTTCCTGCTCGGCGTAGTTGGTTTGGAGCACCTGGGCCCAAATGCTGCCGACTTCCTTGTATTCCGTGGAAAAACCTCCATACCCATCTTCTGTAGGGAAAGGTTCCATCAGCGTGATCCGTTTGTCCATCTTTCCGATTTTCATTAGAATGCTTCCTTTCGTTCCCCAAACAAAAGAGAGCGCAGGGTAAGGAGCAGATTGTGGTAATCCGCATCCTCCCTGTGCTCGTATAGATAGGCCACCGAAAAAAGAACAGCCATTTTGAAGGCCGCCGTTTCTTCCGGTTCTTCTTTTCGGAGGGTATCCAGGCAGAGCCTCTCAGAAGAAGCAATGAGACGGGCAATCAGGTCATCCTCCTCGTTTCCGTCTATCCGGAGATAGGCTTTGGCTTCCTCAAGCGTTATGAGTCCCGTCACTGCCATGCTCATCGCCTCCCTCTAAAGCGGTCATCAGCCGGCCTGGACCTGCAGGACTTTTACGGTTTCCGGCAGGATCAGGCGGCCATCCACCCGTTCGCTGGCCAGGAATCCGATCTGCCCGTTGGCTGCATAGAGTTCACTAAGCCGCTTGAACTTCCGGCCCTGACGGTCGGCAATCCAGTAGTAGGAGTAGTCCCCCAGGGCAATGACCTTGTTGCCGGCCGCCAGTTCCGGCACGAAAGAAGACGTGCGATACGGCAGGCTAAGGATCCGGTCCGGCTGGCCCACCTGGACAGAAGGCTGCCAGATGTAGTTGCCGTTGTTGTCCTTCAGTTTCCGGATGGCCTTGACGGTGGAGTCATTCAGGATCCAGGAAGCATTTCTCCGGTACGGCGTGCGCAGACTGTGGTACAGGTCCATCATGTCGTCGAAGGTGATGGCGGTCTTGGCTGCCGTTACCCCTACTTCTGCTCCCTGGAACACCCCCAGGGGCTTATGTTTCCCATCGCCCACCAGGAAGGCTTCTTCCTCCTTGGTCCCGATGCGACGGGCAAATTCCTGGGTGATGTAGCTTTCCAGGTCAAAGACGCTGTCATTCATCAGTTCTTCGGAAACCCGGATGGCGGTTCCCAGCTTATGGGCTCCCAGGTTCACCTGGCTGAAGGTATCGTCACTTTCCGGATAGGCACTGCCTTCTTCCATCCAGGCCGCTTCCCCGTGGCTGGCCACAACAGGAATCGTATGGTCCCCGGAAGACGTGCGGATGGTATGGGCCAGGCTGCGGAAGAAGTTCTCTT
>OMUE01000222.1 GCA_900314165.1 uncultured Acidaminococcus sp. | reverse complement strand
GCAGCAGAGCATCCGTACCGGCTACGGACAGGTTAGCCGTAAACCCGGCCTGAGCGCCTGCGTAACCAACCATCATACCTACTACAGGGTGCTTACCTACGCCGATATAGGCCAGAGCCGCCAGAGGCGGGATGACGATCATAGCCGTATCAGAAGCAATATTCCCGTTTGTACCGATAAAAGCTACGATATAAGGAACAAGGCTGGGCGGTACGTTCCTCATGCACCGTTTGATCAAAGTAACCAACAGGCCTGCTTCTTCGCAGAACCCAATGGCCATGGTCATGGTGATTACCAGACCCATAGGAGCAAAACCTGTGAAGTTCTTAACCAGGTTTGTCAGCAGCCAGCTGACACCGCCTTTGGTAAACAGGTTTTGGGAAACCACTGCTTTCTTCGTAGCAGGGTTTACGAGGCTAAAGTTGCTGCTGGTCAGTACAGCACCTATGATAGCCACAATGAAGAATAAGACCACGAACAGGATGGCGGGTGGTGGTAATTTGTTACAAACCGTTTCAATGGTATTCAAGAAACGATCCACCCATGATTGTTGTTTAGCTGCGTTTTTTGCTTCCATGAATGACAACCTCCTCATTAAAAATTGTTTATGCTAAACACAATTTCTAAAGAATTGTGTCGTAGCCAAAATCAAACAATTGGATTTAGTTAATCGCCATCGTTTATATAATAACATTAACTGTTTTATGTTGTCCACCTTTTTTACCAGTAGATTTAAGATAATTCGGTATGTTATAATAGTTACAAATTCAAAAACATCCGGAAAATTCTTGCTAAGGAGTTGGCAAAGCATGGAAGACGTAGTCATTAACCTATTTCCCAATTTTACCTTGTGGAAATTGCACAGTTTAAAACAATATTTATTGTTTTTTCTAGTCATCCTGGCTGGCATTGTAGTATTTTATGGATTAGCCCGCAGGATGAAGCTGAAACGGACGCCGGAAGCCGCTTTGGAAAGAACGGTAAAGCGATTGAAGTCCGCTTCCCATGGCCAGGTTCAGCTGTTTATCCCCGGTAAAAAGACAATTTTGGCTGGGGATCTGGTTGCCGTACTGCCGAAGGATATTTTGCTCCTTCAGATATTTCATTGGGGATACAGTATACAAGGTTCGTACCTGAGCGAACAATGGGCATTAGCAGATAATTCTGAAAGTCGCAAACTGCCCAATCCCCTGCTAAAACTGCAGAAAGACAAGGAAAGAGTAGAAAAAGCGCTGGCAGAGGCAGGAACTATGCCTATGACAGTCCATTGCCTGGCAGTCTTCGCGGATAATTATACGGAGCCCCATTTCAAGCTGGATGATGCCTCCCTGCCCTATGTGACCTCTGTAAAAGATCTAAAGGAATGGGTGAAAAAGCGGGATCTCCATCCTGCTGCCAAAGATCAGCTGGCACCGGTCTTAAAAGCCGTGTCCCATATAGTAAAGGAAAAGGAGTGAACACATTGATCAACAAAGAAAGAGTCTTGAACACATTTTTAAACTACGTCCGCACCGACAGCGTGTCCGGCCATGAAAAAGCCATGGGCGAAAAGCTGCTGGCTGAACTGGAAGCCCTGGGCCTGGAAGTCCATAAGGATGAAGCCGGCAAGAAGAGCGGTTCCGGTGACGGTTTCAATGTCTACGGCCGCCTCATGGGAACACTGCCCGGTGAACCCGTCCTGCTGGGTGCCCACATGGATACCATGCCTCCTGGCAACGGCATAAAACCTATGATAAAAGACGGTCTCATTACGTCCGACGGAACAACGGTCCTTGGCGGCGATGACAAATCCGGGATTGCGGCCATTGTGGAAGCCATCCGGACTATTAAAGAACAGGGCATCCCCCACCATGCCGCAGAAGTGGTGTTCACGATCGGCGAAGAAACGGGCATGAAAGGCGCCAAGAATATGGACTATGACTGGCTCCAGAGCAAGAATGCCATCATCTTTGATACGGGCGGCCCTCAAGGCAAGATTGTGACGGAAGGCCCCGGCCAATTGAAGATCAAAGCCACGGTCCATGGCCGCAAAGCCCATGCAGGACTGGCTCCGGAAAAAGGCATCAGCGCTATCCAGGTCGCTGCCAAAGGGGTAGCGGCCATGAACCTGCTGCGTATCGATGAAGAAACCACCTGCAACCTGGGGACATTCACCTGCGACGGGCCTACGAACGTGGTTCCGGATACGGTAGAACTGTTCGGCGAAATCCGCAGCCGCAATAAGGCCAAACTGGAAGCCCAGGCCCAACACATGAAGGACTGCCTCCAGAAGGCTTGCGACGAAGCCGGCGCTACGTTGGACTGCGACATCTTCCCCAACTATGCTGCTTTCAAAGTGGATAATGATGACCCTTTTGTAAAACGGGTGGCGGCTGCCTATGAAGCTATCGGTGCCAAAGCGGAAACCGTCAAAAGTGGCGGCGGCAGCGATGCCAACGTTATGGCCCTCCACGGCATCACTCCCGTTATCGTCAGCACCGGTATGGCCAAAGTCCACACCACAGAAGAAGAATTGAAAGTCAAGGATCTGGAAGACACGGCCGAATTCGTGTATTTCCTGCTGACGAAGTAAGCTAGTGGGCTAAAAGCTGGGAAACACCCCCACCACCAGCTTAGCGAACCCACCACCGGCTACGCCGGTCCCCCGCCCTTGAAAAGGGCGGACAGAGAGGAAGCTGACAGCTCTAATCAGACTTGCCCTTGAAAAGGGCGGACAAAGAGGATGCCGAGAGCCTGATGCGACTTGCCCCCGCTAAAGCGAGGGCGGACTAGTGGAGCTGTGCGCCCGTATAAAAAGAAGCTGTTGCGGCAGCTTCTTTTTTATTTTGCTATAATAGGTTTATATGCAATGTGATACCTGAGGTGACTGAAAATGATCGACCCTGAATGGAAAACTTTATTTTCCCGGAAACTATTAAGCCGGGGCAGAGACTATTATAAGCAAGGGGCCGTTTTAAACCTGGATTATGATGGCAGTACTTTAAGAGCTGAGGTAGAAGGCACTAAAACCTATGAAGTGGAAATCGAGCTGGAAGACCATCTGCCGGTCTCAGCTTCCTGCACCTGTCCCTATTTTTCAAAAGCAGGAATCTGCAAACATATGGCGGCTGTACTCATTGCTGCGGAAGCTGAGGGCATTACGGATTCTGAGGACCTGCTTGACGGCGCAGGGTCCGAAGATAGCCTTGCAGCCATACTCCAAAAGCTATCCAAAGACCAGCTCCTACACCTCCTCCTGGATATTACAAAAGCCCATAAAGATATCTCTATGGACCTGCAGGATCAGCTGAAAGCCCAATTACAGGATGGGGCCAGGAAACAGCTGGAAAAAGAAGTGGATAAGATTTTTCACAGATTCCAGCGCTATGGCTGCATAAATTATTATGACGCCAATGATTTTGAAACCTCAATTGACGTATTCATGTTCAAGAAAGTGGAGAAGCTGATCCATACTCAGCACTACAGGGAAGCCTTCCAGATTTCCCTGTACATCCTTACAAAATTAAGCAATACGAAAATCGAAGACGATGGCCAGATTGCGGATATCTGTGAAAACTGCTACGAATATTGGGAAAGCATTATTGAGTCGTGTTCCCAGGAGGACAAAGAAGCTATAAATAGCTTCGTCCGCAAAACTATAGCTGAAAAAATCTTGACGGGTTATCCCGGCAATATCGTGGACGAATTCCTAGAGCAGGAACTGGCCACTGACGAAGAACTACGAGCCAGGATGCAGGAGATAGACAAACAGATTGAGGCAGTAGGAACGAGTACGGAATGTCCAGAAAGCGAGGATTTCAGAGGAGAGACTGTTCCTCTTGTCATTTTACGCTTGGAACTGATGGAACAGCTTTATACCCCTCAGGAAGAAATAGATACCTATATGCTGGAGCACCGCCATTTCAAAGTTATCCGGGAGATACTTTTGGAAAAGGCGAAGCAGGCAGGAGATAAAATGGCCCAGATTGCTCTGCTGGAAGAAAGCCGGCAGATGGATGAGCTGGGCAAATATGAACGGATCTCCATGCTAGAAACACTTGCCACTCTTTATAAAGATACGAAACAGCCTGAAAAAGAATTGGACGCCCGGATAGAGGCAGTGCAATATGATTCTTATAGTATCATAGATGCTTTTGCGCGGATCAAAGCTCTGTGTAAGCCTGAACAATGGCCTACTTATAAGGCTAAGCTCCTATCTACTGTCAATGATAAAGCTACACTCTGTCAATTGCTAGCCAGTGACGGTGACATCGATACCTTATATGAGCTGTTATTTGCCGATCCGGATATCAATTACATTGACAAGTATCGAAACGTCCTCAGCAAGTCCCATGGAGAAGACTTATTAAACTTTTATGGTCATTTTGTGGACTCCCTTGTTCAGGAGGCCCGCCATCCGACCGCCTATAAGCAATTGATCTATTATTTGCAAGTCATGCAGCAATATAAAGGCGGCAAAGAATTAGTACGGACCTTGGCCAGAAATTGGCGCAAGACATACCCTACAAGGAAGCTTTTGTTCAAGATGCTTGCAGATTTCTAAGTAGTCATCCCCACCAGCCCACTAGCAGCTAGCCCACTAAAAAACCGGATGCACCATTTGGTGCATCCGGTTTTTGTTATTCGCTTATTCTTCCGGTTTCTCTTCTTCTGCTTCGGCCTGGAGTTCTTCAGGACGATGCAGTTTCAGTTGGATATTGCGGTACTTGGACATACCGGTACCGGCAGGAATCAGCTTGCCGATGATGACGTTTTCTTTCAGGCCCAGCAGAGGATCTACTTTGCCTTTGATTGCAGCATCGGTCAGGTTTCTGGTGGTTTCCTGGAAGGAAGCGGCGGACAGGAAGGAGTCCGTAGCCAGAGAAGCCTTCGTGATACCTAACAGGATTGGATGTCCTTTAGCGGCTTCCTTGCCTTCGGCCAGTACCTGGTCGTTCTCTTCTTCAAACTGGGCAATATCCACTACGGAGCCCGGCAGCATGTTCGTATCGCCAGCTTCGTCGATCTTGTACTTACGCATCATCTGACGAACCATCACTTCTACGTGCTTGTCGTTGATTTCTACGCCCTGGGACTTGTAGACGCCCAGTACCTGTTGTACCAGGTAGTGACGGGTTTCTGCAGGACCGGAGATGCGCAGGATATCATGAGGATTCAGGGAGCCTTCCGTCAGGCGGTCGCCCTTTTCTACTGTATCCCCATCAGCCACATGGATCTTGGCACCATAAGGAATATGGTAGGAGGCTTCGCTGCCATCTTCACTCTTCACCAGGATGAAGCGACCATCTTCCTTTTCCACAATCTCTACGGTACCGGCAGATTCGGACAGAATACCGGGATGTTTCGGTTTCCGGGCTTCGAACAATTCTTCGACACGAGGAAGACCCTGGGTAATATCGTCCGCACCTGCAACACCGCCGGTGTGGAACGTTCTCATGGTCAACTGGGTACCGGGTTCACCGATAGCCTGAGCTGCAATGGTACCAACAGCTTCGCCCACTTCTACCTTCTTGGCAGTAGCCAGGTTACGGCCGTAGCAGGCCCGGCAGACGCCATAGTGGGATTTACAGGTCAGTACGGAACGGATCTTGACCTTTTCCCGCAGGCCGGCAATGATGTCAGCCATATCTTCTGTAATGTAGTCGTTGATGTGATAGATGACCTTGCCGGTTTCATCCGCAATATCTTCTGCCAGAGTACGGCCGATCAGGCGATCCCGCAGGGATTCCAGCACCGTGCTCTTGTTCTTGCCGGAGGT
>OMUE01000030.1 GCA_900314165.1 uncultured Acidaminococcus sp. | reverse complement strand
TCTTTTTAGCACCCATACGTTTCAGACGAATCTTAACTGCCACAACATTCACCTCCTTAATTGATATCCCTTCGCCGGTTAGCCGGGGAAGGCACCTTTGGAAAATTCCATTGGTTATTGCATGAAAGGCAGTTTGAATCTGCCCTTCCGTGCATACTTGTTCATGCCCTGCATGGTCTTCATCATCTTCCTGCTTTCTTCAAACTGCTTCAGCAGGCGATTCACATCCTGAACCCTTTGGCCACAGCCGGCAGCAATCCGTTTCCGGCGCTGTCCGTTGATGATTCGGGGATTCTGGCGTTCCTGAGGGGTCATGGAGTAGATGATGGCTTCCAGGCGGCGGACTTCCTTGCCGTCCAGATCCACACCTTCCAGCTGTTTGCTGAACTTGCTCATGCCGGGAATCATGCCCAGGATGGATTCCAGAGAACCCAGTTTCTTGATCTGCTTCATCTGATCAAGGAACATATCCAGGGTAAACTCGTTTTTCTTGATGGACTCGGCCATCTTTTTGGCTTTGTCCACATCAATGGCTTGCTGTGCCTTTTCGATGAGGGAGAGCACATCCCCCATGCCCAGGATTCGGGAAGCCATTCTATCTGGATAAAAGGGATCCAAAGCATCCAGCTTTTCACCCATACCCACAAATTTCACAGGGCAGTTGGCCACGGATTTCACGCTGAGCACGGCACCGCCTCTGGCGTCGCCATCCAGCTTCGTAACCACCAGGCCCGTAATGCCCAGAGCCTGGTTGAAGGAATCAGCTACGGTAACCGCGTCCTGACCGGTCATAGCGTCCACCACCAGGAGGATTTCCTGAGGGCCCACGGCAGCTTTCATGTCCTTCAGCTCGTTCATCAGCACTTCGTCGATGTGCAGCCGGCCGGCCGTATCGATGAGCACCGTATCACACAGCAGCTGGTTGGCTCTCGTTACGGCTGCTTTGGCGATTTCCACAGGGGAAACCTGGTCGCCCATGGAGAACACGGGAATGTCCAGCTGTTTGCCCAGCACTTCCAACTGGGTGATAGCTGCCGGACGGTACACGTCCCCAGCTACCATCAGGGGCTTCTTCCCGTCTTTTCTCAGGTAGTTGGCCAGCTTGCCTACGGTAGTAGTCTTGCCGGCGCCCTGGAGGCCTACCAGCATGATAATGGTCGGAGGTTTCGGAGAGAAGGTCAGCTTGCTCTGGGTACCGCCCAGGAGGTTGATGAGTTCCTCATGGACGATCTTGATGATATATTGGCCAGGAGTCAGGTTCGGGTCCACTTGCTGGCCCTGTGCCCGTTCCTTAATCTTTGCGGTAAATTCCTTGACAACCTTGAAATTCACGTCGGCTTCCAAAAGTGCCAGCCGTACTTCCCGCAGGGTCGCTTTCAGATCCTGTTCGCTGACGGTCTTTTGGCCACGCAATTTCTGGATGGCCGCTGTTAATTTGTCTGTCAGTAATTCAAAGGCCATATTTACCTGCTTTCCTGAATCAAACTTTCCAATATTTGTTCTACCTCACCCAGCCGGGTATCGGCAGCTTCGGTCTGCCTGCAGGCCTTCAGCAGCTGCAGGGCCCCGCGGATTTTGAACTTCCGCTGGTGATCCTGGTGGAGCAGATGAAGCTTCCCTTCGTATTTCTCCAGAGTCTGTTCTACCCGGCGCAGCAGGTCATACACCGCCTGCCGGCTGGTCTGGCAGTTCTCTGCGATTTCTCCCAGGGACAAGTCTTCATAGAAATACTGTTCCATAATTTTCTGCTGTTTGTCCGTCAGCAAACCTCCGTACATGTCGTACAGTCTGCCAAAACGGATTTTTTTCTCAAATTCATCCACCTGCATGGTATCACCGTCCGATATTCTACTATAGAACAAAAATCATGTCAAGTATTTTTACTTGACATGATGAAAAAATCTTATTTTTTTTCAGGTTCGTCCCCAAACAGGCTGTCCTGTTGGAGCTCTGCCAGATCTTTTTCCCGGACTTCTGACGTATCCGTGCGCTTCTTGTGATTGTTGAACAGGCTGCTGCCACCGTACATGACATCCTTATGCATACGGGTCTTTTTATCTTCCTTCCAACGAACTCCGTGACGGGTATATTTTTTCAGCAGCGGACAATCGGGATTCGTTTCCTTGTTCAGGTTTTCCAAGTCATAGGCTTCCGTAATCATCTTGCCTATGACGGCATTGACCCCGTGGGCGGAACTGCTCTTCACGGCTTCCTGATATTCCTTCAACAATTCTGGATTCCGTTGCATGAAGAGAAAGATTTCATCGGTAATCCGCTGGGTAAACAGGGTCAGCACTTTCTTTCCCAGCTTTTCCGCTTTTTTATTCCTTGCCATAGGTACTTTCACCCATTTCTTTTACCGGGCAGCGTACAATTCCTTCAGCTGCCGCACGGTGCCGGCAATGTCCTCCTGCCCCAGGATGCCGCTGATCATGGCGCAGCCGGCAGCTCCCAGTTTCAACACATCCGGGTATTGAGCCACGTGGATGCCGCCGATGCCCACTACAGGAATGGAGACGGCCTTCACAACCTCTTGGAAGAGTCCAGGTGCCAGCACGGAGGCGTCCTTTTTGGAGCCCGTAGTGTACAGAGCCCCCACACCCAGGTAATCCGCCCCCTGGGCTTCCGCCAGTTTCGCTTCTTCTATATTATGGGCCGAAATACCGATGACGGCATCCGATCCCAACAGGGCCCGTCCCTTAGCCAGGGCATCATCTTCCTGGCCCAGGTGCACACCGGCACAGCCGATGGCCTTGGCCACTGCAATGTTGTCGTCGATGAGCAGAGGAACATTGTATTTGTCGCACAGTTCCTTTACCTTGCGGCCTTCCGCCAGAAATTCTTCATAGGACGCTTCCTTTTCCCGCAGCTGTACGAGAGTCACACCGCCTATGAGGGCCTGCTCCACACATGCATAGAAATCCCGACCCAGCAGGCAATGCCGGTCCGTCACCAGATAGACGCTGTAATCAATCTTCCGGGTCATCATAACCACCCTTGAAAGCCGTCTGCAGGTCTTCGCCCGTAAGTGCTGCCAGTTCGTCCAGCAGGTGCATCCGGAACGTGCCGGGACCTGCGCTGAGTTTTGCCGCCCGTTCTGCTGCCACGTTCATCATGGTGAGGCCCCACAGAGCCCCTTCCATAGGAGAAGTTCCCACAGCCAGAGCCGCGGACATCAATGTCGCCGTCATGCAGCCGGCTCCCGTAATCTTTTCCAGCAGCGGATCCCCGTTGGTACAGTACACCACTTTGCTGCCATCGCTGACCACGTCCACCGGACCGGTAATGACGGCCAGGCAATGGAGCCGCAGGGCCAGGGTCTGGGCCACAGGGCCCAAGTGCTTTTCTGCCCGGGCATCCACGCCCCGGCCTGCAGCCATGTTCATAGCCAGCAAGCCCCGGATTTCTGCTACGTTGCCTTTCACAACCGTCACGCCGTCATACAGCAGCTCCATCGCGGCTTTCCGCCGGGGAGACACGGTCATGACGCCAACAGGATCCAGCACGATGGGCAGGTGGTTCCGCCGGGCTACCGCTGTGGCTTTGCGCATGGACGCATAATGTTCCCCACTGAACGTGCCCATGTTGCAGACAAGGGCGTCGCTTTTAGCGGCTGCTTCTTCTACTTCCTGCAGAGCATCCGTCATCATGGGCAGAGCGCCGATGGCCAGACCTGCATCTGCGCAGAAACCAGCCGTCACATAATTCGTAATATGGTGCAGTACAGGTTTGTTAACCTGGATTTTTTTCGTAATTTCCCCAAACTTCTTGATTTCCTCTATCATTTTTCCAACCCCGCTTTTCTATACAGATCCACGAAATGGTGGATGGGACCGTGACCGTGGCCTACAGGCAGACCGTGCTCTATACCCACCGCAACGTAGGCCTTGGCTTTTGCCACAGCGTCCTGCAGGCTCAGGCCGGAAGCCAGCTCGCAGGCCAGTGCGGAGGACAGGCTGCAGCCTGTGCCGTGGGTATTGGGATTGTTAAAGCGTCTGCCTTCGAACCAATAGCCTTTGCCACCGGCCAGCAGATAGTCGTCCGCCGTATCTGCCAGGTGACCGCCTTTCAAGAGGACGGCTTTCGCACCGTCAGCAGCAATCTTTGCAGCTGCGGCCTCCATATCGGCTTTACTGCGGATGTCCATGCCGCTAAGGACTTCCCCCTCCGCCATGTTGGGCGTAATGAGCGTAGCCAGAGGCAGCAGTTTGTCCCGGAGTACGCTGCGGGCGTCTTCTTCCAACAGGTATGCTCCGCTGGTAGCCACCATGACGGGATCCACCACCAGGATTTTCGGCTGGTACTGGCGCATCTTGTCCGCAATGATCTCAATGGTCTTAGCCGTAGACACCATGCCCACCTTGACGCCGTCTACCCGGATGTCACTAAATACAGCATCGATCTGGGCGGCCACCACGTCCGGCGTGATGTTCTGGATGGCCGTGACACCTGTGGTATTCTGAGCCGTTATGGCCGTAATGACGCTCATGCCGTAGGTGCCGTGGGCAGCAAACGTCTTCAGGTCTGCCTGGACGCCGGCACCGCCGGAGGAGTCAGAGCCTGCAATGGTCAATAGATGAAGCATGGTATCTCTCCTTTTCCTATACACAGAGGCTGTTGCACAGCTATGCCGTACAACAGTCCCCTGCAGCGATTATTTTGCTTTTTTCACCATTTCTACTACGTGGTCCACCGTGAATCCGTAGTTGGCATAGACTGTCTTGCCGGGAGCAGAAGCGCCGAACTTGTTGATGCCCAGCACTTGTTTCTCGCTGCCCGTATATCTGGCCCAGCCGTTGGTGACGCCGGCTTCCAGAGCCACTACAGGCACGCCTTTCGGCAGGACTTTCTTTTTATAGGAAGCACTTTGCTTTTCAAATACATCCCAGCTGGGCATGGACACGACCTGGACGCCAATCTTCTTGGCAGCCAGAGCCTTCTGGGCTTCCAGAGCCAGGGACACTTCGGAACCGGTGGCCACGATGACGGCTTTCACCTTGTCCCGAGGAGACGGACTCAGCACATAGGCCCCTTTGGGAGCTCCTTTGGCAATGGTCTTGGCGTATTCATGCAGCACGGGCAGGTTCTGCCGGGTCAGCAGCAGGCAGGTAGGCTGGGTCCTGTTTTCGCAGGCAGCTTTCCAGGCTACAGCCGTTTCCAGAGCATCTGCAGGCCGGAACACGGACACGTTGGGGATGAGCCGCAGGCTCATAGCCTGTTCGATAGGCTGGTGGGTAGGACCATCTTCCCCTACGAAGATACTGTCGTGGGTATATACGAAGATGGAGCCGATGCCCATGAGGGCAGCCATCCGTACCGTAGGACGCATAAAGTCTGCAAAGACCAGGAACGTAGCCCCATAAGGCAGGATGCCGCCGTGGAGAGCCATCCCGTTGACGATACAGCCCATGGCGTGTTCCCGAATTCCGAAATGGATGTTGCGGCCGGTCCGGTCTTCGGCAGAGAAGAAGCCTTTGCCCTTCATTTCCGTCTTGTTGGAAGGTCCCAGATCCGCACTGCCACCGGTGAGAGCGGGCAGCTTGTCAGCCAGCAGTTGCAGGATGGTGCCGGAGGCACCCCGGGTAGCCACAGCTTCCGTACCATCAAAGGCCTGGAACAGTTCGTCCAGGTTCAGTTCTACCTTGCCATCCAACCGCTGCTGCAGCTCCGCAGCCAGTTCCGGATAGGCTTTGGCATAGGCAGCCATCAGAGCATTCCAGTCAGCTTCCTTCTTTTCGCAGCCGGCCAGTTTGTCATTGAAATGGCTGTACACTTCTTCCGGTACTACAAAGGTCTTCGTGCCGTCCCAGCCGGCCTTTACCTTCGTAGCCGCTACATTGTCCGGGCCAAGCGGTTCCCCATGGGCACTGGCCTGATCCTGACGAGGGCTGCCGAACCCGATGTGGGTAGGCACAATGATCAGGGATGGATGCTGAGTATCGGCCTTAGCTTTGGCAATGGCATCCACCAGGGCAGCCACGTCTTCGGACGTAGTCACGCGCAGGACCTGCCAACCGTAGGAAGCGAAGCGGGCGCCTACGTCTTCCCGGAATGCACCACGGGTGCTGCCTTCAATGGTAATCTTGTTGTCATCATACAGGAAGATCAGTTTGCCCAGGCCCAGGGTGCCGGCCAGGGAGGCAGCTTCAGAAGCCACGCCTTCCATCTGATCCCCATCGGACGTAATGCCATAGGTATAGTGGTCGACTACATCGTAGCCTTCTTTGTTGTATTTGGCAGCCAGCATCGCTTCGGCCATGGCCAGACCTACAGCCATAGCGAACCCGTGGCCCAAAGGACCGGTGGAAACATCCACGCCGGGCGTCACGCCGTATTCAGGATGGCCAGGAGTCTTGCTGCCCCATTGCCGGAAGTTTTTCAGGTCGTCAAGGGACAGGTCATAGCCTGCCAGGTGCAGCATGGCATACAGCAGAGCGCTGCCATGACCAGGGGACAGGATGAAGCGGTCCCGGTTGAACCAGTTCGGATCTTTGGGATTATAGTTCATGAAACGGTCCCAAATGGTGTACATTAAGGGAGCAGTCCCTAAAGGCAGGCCCGGATGGCCGGAATTTGCCGCCTGTACTTCGTCGATGGACAAGAAGCGCAGGGTGTTAATGCTTTGCAGATCAATATTTTCCATGAAGAATACTCCCCCTCATATAGGTAAAAAGTGGACGGTTAATCACACATAATGATACAGTTTGATTATAGGCTATTTGCCGGGAATTGGCAAGGACGGACAACTTGGGAGAGATGATAGATGACAGATGATAGAACTTGTTGTCAGGGGTTAGAAAGTACTTCCAATTGTTGGCAATGTCAGTCCGCCGTAGGCTAATTCTTCAAAAAAATCCGCCCTCTTTCGAGAGCGGATTTTTACCTTGTAAAAAACTAGCCCACTAGCACACTAGCCGCTAGCCCACTAATCCCTATTTCTTTGCATCTTTTCTTTCTTCGATGATCTTTTCGGCCATTCTGGGAGGTACATCCTCGTAGTGGTCGAACTTCATTTCGAAAGTACCGGTACCCTGAGTAATAGCCCGCAGGTCTACAGCGTAATCCAGCACTTCTGCATAAGGCACCTGGCTCTTGACGCAGGCACGGCCATCATCCATGGTCTGCATGCCCAGGATACGGCCCCGTTTGCTGTTCAGATCGCTGATGACGTCACCGGTCATGCGGTCATCACAGTACACATCCAGGTCGTAGTACGGTTCCATGAGCACAGGCTTGGACTGCAGAGCAGCCTTCTGGAAGGCCATGTTGGCAGCCACTTTGAAGGCCATTTCGGAGGAGTCCACCGTATGGTAAGAACCATCCAGCAGCGTAATGCGCATATCCACTACAGGATAGCCGGCCAGCACGCCGTGTTCCATAGCTTCCTTCATGCCTTTTTCTACAGCAGGGATGTACTGACGAGGTACGGCGCCGCCGAAGATCTTATCCACAAATTCGAAGCCGCCACCGGGTGGCAGAGGTTCCATCTTGATGACCACGTGGCCATATTGACCATGACCACCGGTCTGTTTCTTGTACTTGCCTTCTACTTCGGCACTGCCCCGGATTGTTTCTTTGTATTCGACAATAGGAGCCTTCAGATCCGCATCTACACCGAATTTCCGTTTCATCCGTTCCATGATGATGTCCAGATGCTGGTCGCCCATGCCGCTGATGAGGGTTTCCTTCGTCACAGCATTCCGGCTGACGATGATGGTAGGATCTTCGTCCATCAGTTTGTTCAAAGCATTGGCAATCTTGTCTTCGTCGCCCTTCTTCTTCGGGTAGATGGCCCGGGTGTACATGGGCAGCGGGAATTCGATAGGAGCGAACTGCACCGGTTCGTCCTTCAGGCTCAGGGTATCGCCCGTAGCCGTGTATTGCAGGCGGGACAGGACGCCGATATCCCCGGCCACAATCTGCTTCATGGCGATCTGGGTCTTGCCGCGCATGGTGAATACGTTCGTTACTTTTTCCATAGCGTCCCGGCTAGCGTTGTACACCATGGAGTCCGCTTTAATGGCGCCGGAGAATACCCGGACGAAGCTCAACCGGCCTACAAACGGGTCGGACGTGGTCTTGAACACCAGGGCTGCCATAGGAGCGTTGGAGTCCCGGATTTCTTCTTCGTCCGTCTTCATGTTCGTAACGGTGTATTCATTCAGGATAGCCGGGAATGTATAGTCCACAATAGCGGACAGCGTCCGGCCCAGGCCGATGTTCTTATACGCAGAGCCGCAGAGTACCGGGAAGATGATACCTTGGCGGATACCCTTGATCATGCAGCTCATGATTTCGTCGTTGGAGATTTCTTCCCCTTCCAGGTACCGTTCCATGACTTCGTCGTCCGCTTCTACAGCAGCTTCAACCATCTTGTCATGATAGTCCTGAGCCCAATCCTTCAGGTCATCGGGAATCTCGATTTCATCGGCACCGTTGCCGTTGCCCCGATAAGCCTTCATGGTGAATACGTCGATGACGCCGCAGAAGTTTTCTTCTTTGCCCAGAGGCAGTTCCAGCGGCAGGATCCGTTTGCCGATCTTGGTCCGCAGGTTGTCCAGGATATTATCGAAGTCTGCGTTTTCACGATCCATCTTGTTGACGAAGATCAGTCTGGGCAGCCCGGCTTCTTCGGCCAGCTTCCAGCATTGTTCCGTACCGATCTGTACACCGCTGGTAGCGCTGACCACGATCAATACGCTGTCCACGGCCCTGAAGGCGCCCTTTACTTCGGCTACGAAGTCGGCGAACCCGGGAGTATCGATAAAGTTGATCTTCACATCCCGCCATTCTACAGGAGCCAGGGTAGCATTGACAGATACGCCCCGTTTGATTTCTTCCGGTTCATAGTCCGTCGTAGTCTGCCCATCTTCTACTTTGCACATTCTGCTGATGGCGCCGCTGCGGTAAAGTAGTGCTTCTGTCAG
>OMUE01000016.1 GCA_900314165.1 uncultured Acidaminococcus sp. | reverse complement strand
ACCCCGGTCATCATGCTGACAGCCAAGGCCGAAGTGGACGACCGGATTACGGGACTGGACGCCGGGGCTGACGACTACCTGACGAAGCCCTTTGCTATGGGCGAACTGCTGGCCCGGATCCGCAGCATGACCCGCCGCCAGAAGGCTGCTGCCCTGCCGGAAACGCTGCAGGCCGGCTCTGTGACCTTGAACTGTGCCCAGGGAGAACTGTCCAGCAAATCTGCCGTGCGCCTGTCCCAGAAGGAAATGCAGCTCATGCGGTACTTCATGCTCCACCAGGGCAAACCCTGTCCCACCCAGGTGCTGTTTGACCATGTCTGGCGGGAAGAACCCACGGAAGATCAGGGCATCGTGTGGATCTACGTATCCTATTTGAAAGAAAAATTGCGGGCTATCGGAGGGGACCTGATCATTACGGGTCGGCAGGATGGAGAGTTCACCCTGTTGCCCCAGCCCGTGGCTTAAGGACGGAGCATTATGAACATCATCCATAAGCTGAGACGGAAATTCATCCTCATGGCGTTCCTGGCCGTGGTCGTGATCCTGGCCGGGGCCCTGGGGCTCATCAATACCATTACGTATATGAAGATGCGGTCGGAAGTCATGACACTGATGAACGTCATTGTGGAAAATGACGGCATTATGCCCATCCAGCAGCTGCCCAGTAGTACGGAAAGCTGGCTGTCAGACCCGGAATGGTTCAACGATACGCCGGAGGTGGCTCATCAGGTCCGCTATTTCAGCATCTATGTAGATCAGGACAATAAGATCCGGCAGCTGAATCTGTCCAACATTTCGGCGTTTACCCAGAAGGAAGCTTTAGAGATCGTCCGGCAGGTAGCGGAAAATACCGAGAAGCAGGGCGTGTTTAAAAAACACCGGGCCAGCTACGCCTACCAGGTCAGCCCCAGAGCTAATGGCAAACTGGTGGTAGTCATGGACATTACCCGGGACGTAGGAGCTGTGGACTCCTTCATGCGGTATTCCATCCGCTTCGGCGTCGTGTGCGTGCTGCTGTACATCATTGTGCTGACGGCCCTGTGCAACTACGCCATCCGGCCTTTCGTAGAAAATATGGAGAACCAGAAGCGGTTCATTACGAACGCGGGCCATGAACTGAAGACCCCCATCGCCATTATCTCTGCCAATGCAGAGGCTATGGAGCTGCTGAACGGCAAAAGCGAGTGGACGGACAATATCCTGAGCCAGGTGAAACGGGTGACAAGGCTTATCAACGACCTGATTATCCTGGCTAAAATCGGTGAAAAAGAACAGACGAAGCTGCAGCTGAAGCAGGTGGATATTTCCAAGCTGTTCCGGGAGGCCGTGCAGGATTTCACGCCTTTGGTGGACGTGGAGAAAAAGAAGCTGGTGCTGGATATTCCCGAGGGCATTATTGCCTGGACGGAGGAAAAGTATCTGTACGAAGTATTTACGCTGCTCATGGATAACGCTGTGAAATACTGTGACGACGGGGGCACCATTACGGCGACCCTGAGCCATGGCCGCAAAGGCTTCAAGGCTGTGGTGACCAACAGCTACAAAGCCGGCGCCAACGAGGATTACAGCCATTTCTTCGAACGGTTCTACCGGGGAGACGAGTCCCACAACAGCAAGAAGGCCGGCTACGGCATCGGCCTGTCCATGGCCATGGAGGTCATGAACCTGCTGAAAGGGGAGCTGAGTGTGGCCTACAAGGATGGGGTCATTGGCTTTACAGTGGAAGTATAATATGGTAAAATAATAAAATCTGAAGTCTGGAGGGAATGTACGTGTTAACAGTATTAATGGTTATAGATGCGATTGTCAGCGTAATCTTGATGGGTTCCATCCTGCTGCAATCCGGTAAGAGCGCCGGTTTCAGCGGCCTGGGTGGCGGCGAATCCCTGTTCGGCGGCAAACCGACGGACATGGACGAAGCTCTGGCACGGGTTACCGTAGTGCTGGGCCTGGTCTTTGCCGTAATCAACTTAGCTATTGCAGCCATGCAATAATAGGGGGCGGCGCAGCAGCCTTCCTACCATATATCAGGATTCAGTGGCATTGCCTTTACAGGTAATGCCTTTTTTATATGTCTTTTGCCGGGAAAATTTACTATAATAATATAAGAAGTGTTGTGTATTTATCACTAAACGAAAAAATATAACTAAACCGTAGGGGCTCTACCAGATTTTTCGGTGAAACCGAAAATATCGCCAGTGGAGCCCGTATTGGGTCGGATGGCACAGGCGACATTTTGCATGGCAAAAGTCTGGTGCCACCCCTACGACAACAAATGTCGGATGATCTTCGAAAGGGTGACAATCATGCTTATGCCGGGCGCGGAAGGGCATTTCTGGCAGGGAACCAGGAAAGAAGGAGTCCTGCTGATCCACGGGTTCACCGGTTCTCCCTCGGAACTGAGGGAACTGGGAGAAATCCTGGTCAAAAAGGGCTATACGGTCATGGGCCTGCGGCTGGCAGGCCATGGGACTACCCCGGAAGACCTGGAGGGCGTCACCTATACGGACTGGCAGGACCAGGTGGTGGACGCCGTGAACCTGCTGCGGGAAACTTGTGACCGGGTCACGCTGATCGGCCTGTCCATGGGTGGCCTGTTGGCCCTGTACGCCGGTGCAGTCTGTGCTGTGGACCGTCTGGTGGTCCTGGCTACGCCCATCTACCTGTTCGATTGGCGCGTTCATTTCCTGTGGCTGGCGGACAAACTGCCTTATAAAGCCATCCCGAAACGGCGGCGCCATGTGGATGCTCCGGCCCGTTACGACGTGGCCTATCGCTGCATGCCCATTGCCGGTGTCCATGAGCTGAAAAAGCTCCTTTCGGACGTAAAGCACCTGTGGCTGCCCCAGGTGGAGGCACCCATCCTGATCATCCAATCCCTGGCGGATCGCACGGTCCGTCCGGAAAGTGCCCAATATATTTTCGATACGGTGGCTTCAGAAGAAAAAAAGCTCCTGTGGCTGCCCCAGTCCCGCCACGTACTGACGTTGTACGAAGGACGGGAGCTCCTATATCAGGAAATTCAGAAGTTTTTGGAGGAATAAAAATGGAACGGGATAGAGACCAACTTTGTTTTGGCTGCGGGGAAAAGAATCCCATCGGCCTGCATATGAAATTCCGCTTTGATGAAAACGGCTGCTATTCGACCTTTGTGCCCCAGCCCGTGCACCAAAGCTACGACGGCCGCATGCACGGCGGTCTGATTTCCACTCTGATTGACGAGACCATGGGCAATTATCCCTATATGTATGAGCATAAGGTCGCCTATACGGCCCGGCTGGAAGTCCGCTTCCGGCAGCCCGTGCTCATCGGGGAACGGATTGCCATCAACACGAAAGTGAAGCGGAGAAAGGGCCAGCTGCTGGAAATGACGGCCCAGGTAGTCCGGGAGGACGGGACCATTGCGGCGGAAGCCGATGGCAAATTGATGTATGAGGAGAGAAATGGACAATAAAGAACTGGAACAGCAAGTCATAGCGTACATGAACGACCACCCCGTATCTCCTTTGTCGGCGGAAGAACTGGCCGTCCAGTTGAACCTGAGCGGCAAGGAACTGGGCGGCTTCTGGCAGGTGCTGAAAGAGCTGGAGAAACAGGGCATTATCGTAAAGACCCGCTATAATACCTACGGACTGCCCAGGGCCATGGGCCTGGTGACGGGCCGCTGCCAGGTCACCAGCAAGGGGTTCGCCTTTGTAGTGCCTTTGGAGAAAAACGGAGATCCGGACCTGTTCATCCCTGCCAGCGCTCTGACCGGGGCTATGGACGGGGATACGGTCATCGCCCGGGTGTCCTCCGGCAGCCGGGACGACCGGCCGGAAGGCAAGATCATCCGCATTGTGGAACGGGCCCATCACAAACTGGTGGGAACCTTTACCCAATCCGGGGAGTTTGCCTTCGTCATCCCTGACAACAAACGGGTAGGCCGGGATATCTACGTGCGCCGGAAGGATTTCAACGGGGCTCAGGACAAAGAAAAAGTCGTGGTGGAAATCACTACCTGGCCGGACGAACGGCGGAATGCAGAAGGTAAGATCGTAGAAATCCTGGGGAAACCCGGAGACATAGGCCTGGAAATCCTGTCCATCATCAAAGACAACGACCTGCCTACCCAATTCCCACCGGAAGTTCAGGCCGCGGCGGAAAAAGTAGAGCAGAAGATCAAGGGCAAAGAGCTGCAGCAGCGGCTGGACCGTCGGGAATGGCCCATCATCACCATCGATGGCATCGATTCCAAGGACCTGGACGATGCCGTGTATGCAGAAAAACAGGGGGACGACTATTTCCTGGGCGTCTACATTGCCGACGTCAGCTATTATGTGCAGCCTCATTCCCTGCTGGATCAGGAAGCCTACGAACGGGGCACCAGCGTGTACCTGGTGGACCGGGTGCTGCCCATGCTGCCGGTGGAGCTGTCCAACGGCATCTGCAGCCTGAACGAAGGGGAAGACCGGCTGACCATGTGCT
>OMUE01000179.1 GCA_900314165.1 uncultured Acidaminococcus sp. | reverse complement strand
CTTTCTGTCCGCCGGACGGCCCCACCACCGTGCTTACGCACGGTTCCCCTCCCCTGCGGGGATGACAGGGCGCTGCTCAGCGGGCTGTCGCCCCCGTAGGAACATGTCGCCCCCGTAGGGGGAGAGGGCCATTGCGTTAGCAATGGCGAGGGGGCTGGGCAGAGCCCTCCTCTTCGCTCTTTATTCTTCGCTTTTATTCCGTCAGCTCTGCTGACTCCTTGCCCGCCGCAGGCGCCTCTTCGCTTTTCGCTTTTCACTTTTCACTTTATTTTGCGGCCTGCAGTCTCTCCGCCAGCAGCGAATACCTTTTCCTTGTCTTGTCATTCTGCACCGCCATGGCCAGGGCTTTCTTGCTACCGGCCAGGTACACCTGCTGCTTGGCCCTCGTAATAGCCGTATAAAACAGGTTCCGTTGCAGCATCATATAATGGCTGGGCACCAATGGCATGATGACTACGGCATATTCGCTGCCCTGAGATTTGTGGACGCTCATGGCATAGCTGAGCCGCAGTTCTTCCACTTCGGCCCCCTCGTAGGTTACAAATTCTCCTTCCGCCCGATCCGGATAAGCCACCGTCACATAGCCGCCCTGGATCAGCGTTATGCGTCCGATATCCCCATTAAAGACGTTCTTTTCGTAGTCATTGCGGATCTGCATGACCTTATCCCCGGTCCGCAGAGTATAATAATTCCCATTCAGCTCGGGTTTATCCGGTGACGGTGGGTTCAGCCTTTGCTGCAGCAGGGTATTGAGATTTTCCACGCCGCAAAGGTTCTTATGCATGGGCGCTAACACCTGGATGGTTTCCAAAGGAGCTTGCCGGGCCAGACGGCAGCAGGTATCCACTACATAGTCCAGCGTTTCCTGTTCACTGCCAAATTCCCGGAACGTGAAATCCTGTTCCCCCTGGTATTCCGGCATAAGGCCCTGGTTTATCCTGTGGGCGTTGCGCACAATGGGACTCTTCTCTGCCTGCCGGAATACATTCTCCAGCCGGACGATCGGCATGGTGCCGCTGCGGATAATGTCCTGCAGGACAGAGCCCGGCCCTACACTGGGCAGCTGGTCCACGTCCCCAACCAGCACAAGCCGGCAGCCCAAAGGCAGTGCCTTCAATAAATTATACGTTAGTACGATATCCATCATGGACGCCTCGTCCACGATGACCGCATCGGCTTCCAGAGGATTGTCTTCATCCCGTCCCCAGAAAAATCCCCCTTCTCCATCGGACGTATATTCCAGGAGGCGATGCACCGTGAGCGCCAGCTGGCCTGCTGATTCTGCCAGCCTCTTGGCTGCCCGTCCCGTAGGTGCAGCCAGCAGCACCTTGCAGCCGGCCTTCTGCAGCACGGACAGGATTCCTTTAATAACCGTCGTCTTACCGGTTCCGGGGCCGCCGGTCAATACAAATACGCCGTGTTCCACGGACGCTTTTACAGCCTCGATCTGTTCCGGTGCCAGCTGAATGCTTTCCCCCTGCTCCCAGGATTCTATAATGTCCTGATAATCCACTTTCCACAGGGAATTCACCCGGTCCCGCATAGCCAGCAGCCTGTAGGCTACGCCCGCTTCCGCCTTATACAAGTATTCCGGATACACGCAGATATGGGTGCCCACATCTTCCGTCCGCAGCATTCCTTCTTTCAGCAGAGAATCAAACACGGGCTGGACCTCCATGGGCTGCAGCTGCAGGACCCGGGCCGTCATGTCCACCAGCCAGGTGTCCGGCACGCAGGTATGGCCCTGATTGGCACCCTGCAGCAGCGTATAGCGGATGCCCGCCTGGATCCGTTCGTCGCTGAACGTGTCCATGCCCAGGGATTGGGCCAGTCGATCCGCCGTACGGAACCCGATGCCATCCACATCTTCCGCCAGGCAATAAGGATTATTGCTGATCCGGGTAATAGCCGTGCCACCATACAATGCCAGGATCCGCCCGGCATAGGTACCGCTGATGCCATGGCTTTCCAAGAAGAAAACGAGATCCCGGGTATCTTTCAGTTCCCCATAGGAGGCCACGATGGCCTCCGCTTTCTTTTTGCCGATGCCGGGTACTTCCCGCAGCCGTTCCGGAAATTTTTCCAGGATTTCCAAGGTTTTATCTTCGAATTGATTAACGATTCTCTCTGCCAAAGAAGGCCCTATCCCTTTTAGGGCACCGCTGCCCAGCATACGGACCAGGCCTTCCCGACCGGAAGGTTTCTGAGCCTCCCAGCTGTCAGCCTGGAACTGGCGCCCAAAACGGGGATGCTGAACCCATTTCCCCGTCAGCTTCACCTGTTCTCCTGCATAGGGAGCCTGCCCCTTGTATACGATGGCAATGGTGCCTACTTCCGGGTTTTCTCCACGAAAGACGCAGAACGCCCCTGTGTTGGCTTGGAATACGATATTTTTAACTGTGACGACCAGAGTGGCGTTATCGTCCATGCTGCACCTCGAGCTGAACATATGTTTTGTGTAATATTTATTATACTATCTTAACGTCAAAAATAGAAGTGTTAACCACGATAAACTATCCTCCCTGCCACTTATCTCCCCTTCTTTTTTCTTTTTTCTTTTTTCTTTTCGCTCTTCGCTCTTCACTTTTCACTCTTTCACAGTTCCTATGTATTCTTTGACACCTACTACTGCAATAGGGTATAATTATTAGGTAAAATTGTTACGGAATTGATCAAATAGCAAAGGATGTGGAGGGGCATTGATAGGAAAAGGCACGCAAGTTGCATTGGATATGTACCGCTGTGAAGAGGATGTCGTATGTGATAAGGACAATATCCGGGAAATGCTGAATGAAGCAGCTGAGCGGTTCGGTATGGATGAATTAGCCCTGCATCTGACGGAGAACGATCAGGGGGATGACTACGTTTACGTGATGCTTTGCCGAAATGGCCATATTTTTCTCCACGTATTCCCTGCCTACGGCTATGTGGAAGCCGATATCTTCAGCTTGGAAACAAGCGTGGATGCAGAACAGTTGGCCATCTACCTACGCAAACAATTCGGTCCTGACCAATCTAAACTGACCATGTTAAACCGTGGCGATTTTGGTTCTATTGCCGACATGAAGCCTCGTCGGAAAAAGATCATCAAACCCATCCGCCGGGCCAAAAATGCAGGAGCTAGTTTGAAAAAACTGCTTAACCCTATGAACTCTAAATAATCCTATTTAGTATAACTCCCGTAGGAGCTTACCAGAGCGCAGCGCCGGTAAGCCCAAAAATCAGAAAAGAGCTGTGAAATATAAGATTTCACAGCTCTTTTACAGTTTGATAAAGGAAGACGATTCATGAAATATATTTTATGGGACATAGACGGCACGCTGCTGCTGACAAATCTGGCAGGCGTTGCTGCTTTGAAAACCACTATCCAGAACCTGTATGGCCTGGATAATTTTGAATTTACCTATGGTATGGCCGGCCGGACGGATTCCTATATTGTCCGCAAAGCCATCGAAGGCATAAAGGGCAGCTGCACCCCGGAAGAAATTTCCCATCTGATGCACACCTATGCCCGGCTTCTGCCCCAAACCCTCATAGAAAAACAGGGACATCTGCTGCCCAATGTAAAAACGACGCTGGAGGCGATCAAAGCCCAGCCAGACCTGACGTCACTTTTGCTGACAGGCAATGGAGAACTGGCAGCCCACGCCAAGCTGGCCTATTTCGGCATAGAGCAGGATTTTTCCTATGAAGCCAGTGCCTTTGGAGAAATCAGCGAGCTGCGGGACGATTTGTCCAAAGCTTTGTGGCAGAAACTGCAGAAAATGGATCCTTCTGTAAAGAAGGAAGATGTAGTCATCATGGGGGACACGCCTCACGATATTACGTGTGCGGCAGCTGTCGGTATCCGTTGCGTCATTATCCTGGCTGGTTCTGCTTACCAGAAAGAAAAATTGGAATCCTATCATCCCTGGAAGATTATCGACAAACTGCCTGAAAATCCTCAGGACTTGTTTACTTTGTTATTCTCTAAAGAGGTGTCTTTATGAAACGCATCGTTATGATCTTAAGCTGCCTGGCAGCTTTCTGTCTGGCAGGCACAGCCTCTGCTTTCCAGCAGCAGGATTTGGAAAGCCTGCTAAGCACCGGTTCCTGTCCCGGTGGGGATCTGCGGGGAGCCTATCTGAAGGATGCGGACCTGACCCATGCAGATTTATCCGGTGCGGACCTGAGCTATGCCAACCTGACCGGTGCCGTCCTGGAAGATGCTAACCTGGCTGGTGCAGACCTGCAGAAAGCGAACCTGCGAAATGCCTATATGGCTAACGCAGTCCTGGACCATGCGAACCTTTCTAATGCCAATCTGGCTCATACGGTACTGAACCGCAGTTCCCTGGTAGGGGTCAATGGCTATCGGTCAAGCTTCTCCCATTCCCTGCTGACTTTTGCCAACCTGTACACAGCGGATCTGCGGGAAAGCAATTTTGACTATGCTAACGGGGCTATGACGAATTTCCAATCCGCCAACCTGGCCCGTAGCTGGTTTTTCAGCACGCAGCTAAGGGGGGCCAACTTTACGTCCGCCAATCTATATGATGCCCGGATCCGCAAGGCCAGCCTGGTAGAGGCTACCTTCAAAAATGCCAACCTGATGAGTGCCAGCCTGGAAGACTCCAACCTAACGAAAGCCGTCCTGACTAACGCCAACCTGGAAGACGCCAATCTCCAGCGGGCCAACCTGGAAGACACCCAATTCAATGCCGCCGATCTGGCGCTGACGTATAGGAAATAGGGGTTAGGGATTAGTGGGTTAGTTATGAAGAAGCCGGCAGTTTGAGCTGCCGGCTTTTTTTTATAGGAGATTTAAGATTTCTTTCGGGGAATCGATTAAATTCCAAGGTTTCAGGGCTTCCAACTGAGGGCGGTCCCGGAATCCCCAGCTGACTAAGATACAATCCATGCCCACGTTGTCAGCAGTGGCTTTGTCTACTTCGGAGTCCCCTACGTAGACAGCGTCTTCTTTGCTAATGCCCAGGATTTCCAGAGCCTTCAGCACGGTATCCGGAGCAGGCTTCCGCTTCACAGCCGCGCTTTCTCCGATGGCTGTTTCCATATAGTCCCCAAAATACTGCCGGCATAATTCTGTAACAGCTGGCTGGGCCTTGTTGGACACAATGGCCATGGCGATACCACGCTGCTGCAGGCTGCCCAGCAATTCCGGAATTCCCGGATAAGCACCAGTCTTTTCGTTGCAATGGGCAAAGTAATAGGGTCTGAATTCTCCCAGCATCCTTTGAAATTTTGCTTCTTCTATAGCATCCGGCAGGGACAGCCGCAAAAGCCGTTCTAATCCATTGCCCAGTGCTTTCCGTACCTGCTGGTTCGTCCTCCGCGGATAGCCATAAGCTTCCAGGACATGATTCACCGCTGCAGTCAGGTCCTCCAGCGTATCTAACAAAGTGCCATCTAAATCAAAGATTACTGCTTTTCGTCCGGTCATTACTGTTCTCCTTTACTATTTAACAAACCCACCACCGGCTTCGCCGGTCCCCCGCCCTTAAAAAGGGCGGACAGAGTGGAAGCTGACAGCTCTAATTATACTTGCCCTTGAAAAGGGCGGACGGAATGAGTGCCTTTTTCTTTTCACTTTTTTATTATACCAGACTATGGTAAAATATAGAGTACATTTAAAAAGGAGTGTGTCCTATGAAATTCATACGTTCTATATGTCTGACCGCTTTACTGGCGTTTACCGCTGCCTGCACGGCATTTGCTTCCCCGGAAGCTCCTACGGACGAAGAAATCACCCAAGCCTTCCAAAAAGCCAACACCGTGTTTGAATGGTTTGAACACCATCCCCTGCCTACCCAGGGCAAGGACAGAAAGGACAGCGGCTACATGCTGTACTATTCCGTCTCCGATGAATCCATTCCCAATATGGCCGCACTGAAAGAACGGGTCCATGAAGTGTTCACGGATGCCCTGTCCAGCTTCATTATCAGCGGCAGCCGGACCTACCGAGAATTTAATGGCAAGCTGTACGTAGCTCCTGATGGCAAGCCTCTGGATCCTCACAAAGGAACTACTACGTTTACCATCGTCCGGGAAAGCCCCACGAAGATCAACCTGGAAGCCGCAACTCCCATAATGGAAGACCCGAAAAACGGCAAGACCAATGTGATCAAGGTCAACAAAGTGACGTTCCCCTACGTAAAGACGGAAAAAGGCTGGCGTTTCTCTTATTTTGAATCCCTGGAATAAAAGAAGTGTGCTAGCGGGCTAGTTTGATAGTGGGCTAGTAATAAGAAAGGACTGCGATTTTTTCGCAGTCCTCTTTTTATTAGCATAGTATCGATAAGCAACAAAGTCATTGTCACAGTACTACGCAACTAGCCCACTAGTCCACTAGCAACTAGCCCACTATTTATCCCAGCTTTCCCACACATCCTTCGCATACCCTAACAAATCCCTTGCCACCTGGTTCCGCAGATAACTGGGGTCGAAGCCCCCGGGCCCCAGGCGATACCGATCCAAGGCGTCCGCGTCTTTAAAGATTTTGTAGATGAGTACAGCGTCCCGTTCCTGAGGCATGCGACTCTCTATGGTTTTAATGCCCAGCTCATCGTCCTGGTCATGAAAGGCCATGGCATCGTAGGTCCGCTGCTCATAAGGCAGGCCCTGTTCTGCACAGTACTGCTTGTAATATGCCGCAGCCCGGGCTCCATGGCCTACGTCCGGCCGGTCGTTCAGCCGGCGGGTATCGTGGAACACAGAAGCCATGGCCAGAACATCTTTTTCTTCTTGTGGCAACCCCAACTTATCTGCCATCAGAAGAGCAAACAGCAGCACCCGGCTGCAGTGTTCCTTCGTATGGATCTTGCTGGTCTTTAGGGCAAAATCCACCTTGTCATACATAAATTTCCGCCACTTTTCGTAATCCGCGGCGATTTCTTGTGGAATTGTTATCATAGTTTTCTCCTCAAAGTCAAACCCACCACCGTTGCAAGCAACGGTCCCCCGCCCTTGAAAAGGGCGGACAGTGTAATGCTATAAAAAAATGCTGCACCCGAAAGTGCAGCACTTTTTGTTGTCGCTTATTTTTCAGCAGCAATAGCATCGCTAGCGCAAACAGCAACGACTTCCACGATATCCTTGGCAGAGCAGCCACGGCTCAGGTCAAGCATAGGTTTCTTCAGGCCTTGAACCAGAGGTCCCAGGCAGGTAGCGCCGCTGAAGCGTTCTACCAGTTTGTAGCCGATGTTGGCAGCGCACAGGTTCGGGAATACCAGGACGTTAGCATGGCCGGCAACCTTGGAACCAGGAGCCTTCCGTTCGCCAACTTCGGGAACCAGGGCAGCATCTGCCTGCAGTTCGCCATCGAAGTCGAAGTCTACGTTACGGGACTTCAGGATTTCAACGGCTTCTTTAACCTTGTCAACTTCTTCACCGGTGCCGGAGCCTTTGGTGGAGTAGCACAGCAGGGCTACTTTCGGTTCAGCGATTTGCAGGGTGTTGCGAGCACGGTCTGCGCAGCTTACAGCGATATCAGCCAGTTGTTCAGCAGTCGGGTCGATGATAACGCCGCAGTCGCCGAAGACCAGTTTGCCATGGTCGCCCAGTTCGGTGTTGCTCAGTACGATAAAGCCGGAGCATACGGTCTTGTTGCCGGGTTTTACGCCAATAACCTGCAGGCCAGCTTTGATAACGTCTGCAGAAGTACGAGTGGAACCGGAAACGCAGCCATCGGCTTCGCCCAGAGCTACCAGGCCAGCGCCGAAGAACGTGGTGTCGCTCAGCATGATTTCGCGAGCTTTTTCTACGGTCATGCCTTTTTTCTTTCTGCGTTCTGCAAAGTAGGCGCACAGTTCATCCATGCGTTCATAGGTTGCAGGGTTGATGATGCGAATGCCTTCGAAGCTTACGCCCAGTCTTTCTGCGTCCTTTTTAAGTTGTTCAGGATCCCCTACCAGCACGATCTTGGCAAAACCTTCAGCCGTAACGGTAGCAGCAGCTACGAGAGCTCTGTCACTGTTGTTTTCAGGCAGCACAATGGTCTTTTGTGCGGCTTTGACACGAGCCTTCAGTTCTTCTGTAAAATTCATTCCTAATCACTCCTACTCTAAAATTAAAAAGGCAGGAACCTCACCCTTTTCGTAAGTTCTATTATATCACCTTTTATAGGATTCTAGCAGGGAAGTTTAGCGTTTTTAAAAGAACTAATTTTCAGACAGAGGAAGGCTCCAGGCCCTTCCTTGACAATTTAACAGATTCTTTATATAGTAGTTTTGTTTTTCAAAGAGCTGTAATTTAGGAGTGGAAATTATGCGACGCGATTATCTTACTACAGAGTCCCCTATGAAGGCTCTGTTCCTGTTTTCCCTGCCCATGATCCTGGGCAATTTCTTTCTTCAATTTTATAACACCGTGGATGCGGCCATTGTAGGCCGTTACGTCAGCGAACAGGCCCTGGCGGCTGTGGGGGCATCCTATGCCCTGACCACGGTGTTCATCAGTATTGCCATTGGCGGCGGTGTAGGCGCCTCCGTCATCGTGGCCCGCTACTTCGGAGCCAAGGACTATGACCATATGAAGGAAGCCATTTACACCTCTTTCGTAGCGTTCCTGATTCTCAGTACGCTGCTGGGCGGGTTCGGCTATGCCTTCAGCCGGCAGATCATGGCCTGGCTCAGGACTCCGGCCGATTCCATTGCGTTGGCAGATACGTATTTGAGCATCTACTTCATTGGCCTGCCCTTCCTGTTTATGTACAATATTATAGCCGCGACCTTTAACGCTCTGGGTAAATCCCGTTGGCCTCTGGCCTTCCTGATTTTTTCCTCCCTATCCAATATCGTCATGGACATCTACATGGTAAAGAATCTGGGCATGGGCGTAGCCGGTGCCGCCTGGGCTACGGTCATTGCACAGGGAGCCTCTGCTGTGCTGTCCTTCTTCGTGCTGCTGTGGACCATCAAGCCCTTAGGCAGTGCTTCCAGCCTGTTCAGTCCCAGTCAGCTGCACAATATGACCACCATCGCCCTGCCGTCCATTTTCCAGCAGTCCATAGTATCCATCGGCATGATGCTGGTGCAGTCCGTAGTCAACAGCTTTGGTTCTGCGGCCCTGGCAGGATTTTCCGCCGCCATGCGCATAGACTACGTGTGCACAGTACCTATGAACGCCATTGGCAACGCTCTGTCCCCCTATACGAGCCAGAATCTGGGTGCAAAACAGGTGGACAGAGTCGTAGAAGGCTATCACAGCGGCAACAAGCTGATAGCCGCCTATGCCCTGGCCCTGTTCATCATCCTGCAGCTGTGGAGTGCACCGCTTATCAAGTTTTTCCTGCCAGAAAATTATAATCCCGTGGCCCTGGAGACGGGCACGGGACTATTGACGTTCACCGGCTGCTTCTTTGCTATGATTGGCTTTAAGATGGCTGTGGACGGCGTACTTCGGGGTTCTGGAGATATGAAGATGTTCACCATTGCCAATATGACGAATCTGACCCTGCGGGTCTGCATTTCCGTGTTCCTGGCTCCCATCTTCGGCATCCAGATGGTCTGGATTGCCACTCCTATAGGCTGGACCGCCAATTTCCTGATTTCCTACAGCGAGTACAGGACAGGGAAATGGAAGACGAAGCTGCAGCTGTAAGGAATTAGGGGCAAGGGGTTAGGGATTAGTGGGCTAGTCTGGTCAGCCTAAGTCCGCCCTTTTCAAGGGCGGGGGACCGTTGCTTGCAACGGTGGTGGGTTTATTGGAATAGCTCTATCTGCCTTGTAATCCTACGCTCTATCTCCTGCCTTATCCTCTCCGGCTCCAGAACCGTCACATACCGGCCAAAGGATAGCAGCTGGATCACCACATCCGTCTCGTCCTCCGTATCATATTCCAAGGCCACTTCATAGGTTTCTTCGTCCAGACGGGTGACCTGCTTCTTAAAGGGCGCAAATTGCAGCATGGCCCGTTCCAGAGCCCGCCGCGTATCTTTTAACCGGAACACCACTTTAGCCAGTGGCTGTTCCGGTACTTTTGTATCCGGTGAAAACGCAGCTTTCAGCAGGGTGCAGCGGGTAATACGTCCTACATTCACCGTCCGCCTCCTCCGATTGCCTGCACACAGGACCCGGAATTTATCATCCTTATCCGAGTATTCCAGGGCCAATGGGCAGTAGATGCTGCTACGCATCCCTCCGTGCCCGGTCTGGAAGTGGATAATGATTCGCCTGTGCTGGCGGATAGCCTGCAGGAGCAGCCGGAAATGTTCCTGGTACTCTGGACTTTCAAAAGGATCTCCATCCCCATAACGGTCAAAATACACCAGATTATCCTGTTTATATAAAGGCTCCACGTCTGCCAGGTCTGGCAGCGTTGGGACAAACAGCTTGACCCTGGGATCCTGGACCACCGTCTTCAGCCAGCGCTTTTCCAAGGTGGTCAAAGGCAGCTGCGGTGCGTGCTGCAGCGGTGTCCTATAGTCTTCCGTCAGCAGCTGCCAACGCTGTTCCTTCAGGGCAGGCACGATGGTCTGGCTGCTTTCCGGGAAGCCATATTGGGCAGCCAGCCTGTACATAGCAGCCTCATTCAGAGTCCCCTGCTGTGCGGCCTCCAGGATTTTCGCAACAGCTTTATAATAGCTGCCATACAGTTTATGAAAGATCATTACCATGCTCCTCTATGGTACGTACATACGTAGTACGTTATACGTGGTACGTGTTACATATTTCGTATTACGTATCACGTACTACGTATCGCGTTTTCATCGTCCGCAAATCTTTTCCCAACTGGGCTTTCACTTCCGGATTCGAACAGGTCAATCGCAGGATCCTGCCAAAATACGACCGCAGCCAGGGTACCATTTCTCTGGCTGAGTAAACATCCGCTGTAAACCGGTAGGTCTGGTCGTCCAGCTTCGTCACCGTGCCACAGCGTTTTTCCCGCAGCAGCCGCCGCAGGATAAACGATTCATCCTCCCCTACGTAGATATCCATTGCCACGTGGTCATAGGTTTCCGTATTGCGGCACACCACGCCCCACATGTGGGCCATGACGTTTTTTCCTTGTTCCCGGATTTCCCCAGACTCCTCTGCCAAATCCTTCACCAGAACGCTATGGAACAAGTCCACCCGCATGGACAGGTACTCCTTTCGGTCATAGCTATAGCAGAACACATAGGTCCGGCCGCCTTGAGTGCTGACGTAAAGTTTCAGAGGCAGCACCGTGACAATCACTTCTTTATGAGCCTGCCTGCTTTCCTTGCAGATTTCCACAATGCGGCTTTCAGAGATAGCCTGCAGCAGGGGCTCCAGGACTTCGGCGTCAAAGGCATTCATAATGGAATGGTCTTTGAACTGCAGGAACTCATTTGCTGGATCCAGTCTGTCTTCCAAAAAGCTGCCCACCACGCCTAAAAGGTTTTCTTCCGTAGCAAAGCGCAGGGCATCCCTGTAAGGTGCAAGGGGAAGATCCTGCTTTGCCAGCAGATATCGGACGGCCTTTCCCTCTTTATGACTCTCAAGCAGTCCCAGCTTCTCATATTCCTTCAGTTTTCCCCGGAGGGTAGAATCATCTACAAGCAATGGCTGGGCAAAATCCTGCAGCCGTTCGGCCAGCCCGTCCTGCAGCTCTTGCAAGGTATGAGCCTGGCCGTCTGCCAGCAGATCCAGCAGCAGGAAGTGCAGCGTAATATCCTTGTCCGTGAAACTCTTGGCTTTAAAGGCTTTATACAGAGGATTATGGGTAATGCGGCTGCCTTCCAGAGAAATAAACGTGACCTTGCCCCGGTCTTCCTGGCGGAATTTCACAGCATCCCCCAGATAGCCTTCTATCCGCCGCCGGCCGTCGTCATAGCTACGGGGGCTCTTTTGGGTATACTCCTCCCTGGTCTTAAAGCCGTACACAAAGAATTCCCGCATATAGGATCGTATGTTATTGAAATTCTTGATGAGCTCGCTATAAGCCATAGGACCAGCTCCTTATTTCGGGCGGGCCGCCGCTACGCTCTGGCACGCCCCTACAGGTTCGGACAAAATAAAAATTCTTTATGGTTTGTCGTGCAAGGAATTAGGGGGTAGAGGCAGAACTTTGCCCAGCGGGCCCCTCTTTGCTCTTCACTCTTCGCTTTTCACTTTTTACTCCCAATCGTGAACTTCCACGCGCAGGACCAGTGTTCCGGATGCTTGTCGGGCGGGCAGGCGATGCATTCCGTCTTGATGCGGTCATCGATACCTTCCGCAAAATTGCTATATTCTACAAGGCCGGCACTCTTGCAGGGATAGTCCTCCAGGCCCTTCCGCTGACGGGCATACTGGACCCGGCACTTATTCATCTCAAAAATCAGGGCATCCCCGTCATAATGGCAGGACTGGACGTTCAGCCGGCCGTACATACGGAAATTCAGTGCCCGCTCCAGGCCAGCCAGGCCCGGATGATCCCCCAGGCCCAACAATTTCTTGATAGAATGGGCTTCCAACAGGGAAAACCGATGCCAGGTAGAGTCGTTGCAGCGCTTGGCGTCATTCATGCCATGAGCAAATTCTACAGCCTGGAACCAGACCCCGTCCTGGGCCAGCCAGTTTTTAGCCAAAGCATCGATGAGCTCCAGCTTATGCTCCTTATCCATGCGGGCAATGCCGCTGGGGACTCCCCCTTCTACCGACAGCCCCAGCATGGCAAACCGTTTCAGGGAAATGGCCTTTGTCTGTTCCCAGGCCTTGTCCATAGCTTCCAGAGCCTTTTCAAAGCCCAGCTGGTGTTCCGTTTCCCGGAACCACAGAGTATGATGTACCACAATCCGGTGAATCATATCAAAAATCAGCTCATTTAATTGTTGAGCATCCATATCCTCTGCTTTAGTGATTTTTTCTTTTTCCATTGTCGCACGTCCTTTCAATAATATCATTATAATAAAGTTTTATTTTTTGTTCCAGACTAAGAAATAAGCACTATATCTTCTTATTTTCCTCTGTCCGCCCTTTTTAAGAGCGGGGGACCATCGCTTGCGATGGTGGTGGGTTCTGATCCGATACTCTCTCATGAAAATAGAGCTGTGAATCAGATCACAGCTCTATTTTCATGAGAGAGAGTTAGAAAAGGGTATTATCAATCAATGAGATTATTTTTTCGTCGTATAGTCCATGACCAGATCGTTAGGAATCTCCACGTTCTTTCTGAAGCAAGTTACGTAGATGATGGCCAGGACCAATAGCACAACCAGGAAGATGACAACTCGGGAGGACAGGTTTGCAAACAGGGAATAGGACAGCACGCACAGCACGATACCACCCAGAGTGGCCAGAACCTTAGCCTTGCCGGCATCAATGTGCAGGGCGGACCGGTTCAGGATGTCGCTGTGATGAGCAGCCATTGCGAACAGGGCGATGCACACGAACAGCTTCGTCAACAGAGAGTTGGCAGTAGTGAACTTCGTAATAAAGGAAATGTTGTGGTGCAGGACCAGAGGAATCATGCCTGCCAGGTAGAACAGAGTCAGCAGCTTGTAGGGTACGCCGTTCTTGCTGACGGAGCCCAGGCTCTTGGGCAGCAGGCCGTCATCACAGGCCACCAGCAGGGGCTTGGCAATCCAGGACAGCGTAGCGTTCAGGGTCGTAGCCGTAGCACCCAGAGCGGCACCGACTACGAACAGGTAGAAGGCCACAGCGGGCATGGTCTTGCGGGCTACCAAGGTCAGAGGCTGGTTCACAACTTCCGGAATGGGCAGGATCCCGGCTGCTACCAGGGCAATCAGTACATAGAACACGCCTACGCCAAAGGTGGAAACCACCATAACCCGGGGAATATTCCGTTCTGCGTCTTTAGCTTCACCGCCTAATTCTGCGATGAACTGAGCACCAGCAGTAGCACTGGACAGCAGGGCCAGGGTGCTGACAAAGGCGAAGGAACCGTTCATGAACAGATTCTTGGAATCCATAATATAAGCCATATTCACTTTCGGCAGGCCGAAGACGATGAACAGGCCCAGGCCGCCGAACAGAGCAACGCTCATGATCTTGTTCAGGATGGCGGCGGATTTCGTGCCCTTCAGATTCATAGCGAAGAATAAGGTAAGCACGGTCATAGCAGCCGTATATTGACCCACAGAGGGCACGATACTCTCAAAATACAAGCCAAAGCTTAATGCGTACTGGGAAACAGCCACGCTGAAACTGGTTACGTGCAGCAGCAGGTAGGCCATGCCGGCCTTCTTGCCCAGCAGGCGGCTGCAGTACCGGTACGGTCCGCCAGTAGTCGGAGCCGCAGAGCTCAGGACGGCCAGTGGAAAAATGCTGATGATAGTCAGGATAGGAGACAGCAGATAGGCCAGCACCACGCCGGTGCCTGTCATACCGATAGCTACGCCTGTGGAGGACATAATGCCTGCGCCTACAATCTGGCCCACAGCAATGGCCATAAGGTCCATAAATCCCAGATTGCGGATTAATTTACTTTCCTGTCTTTCCGTGCTCATGATCTTTCCCTCACTTAGCTAATGCCAATACCTTTTGCAGGTCCCGGGTCTTCGTACCGTCTTCCAGTACGAAGCAGGGAATGCCGAATACGTCTTTGCCCCGGACATCTGCGTACAGGGGATCATTTTCCCGCAGTTTCAGATATTCTTTCATGCCATCGTGACTGCCGAACATATCCACGAATTGGACGGTGATGCCGGCCCCCACTAATTGGGGGATGGCATACAGGGTTTTAGGGCACATATGGGAACCGATAACTTTTACTTTCATCTTAGCGACCTTCTTTCTTATTCAGATAAGCATCCAGACGGGCCAGGCCTTCGTTGACGTAACGGGTCGGGCAAGCCAGGTTCCAGCGTTCGAAGCCTTCGCCGGGAGCACCGAAGATATAGCCATCATCGAAGAACAGTTTTGCTTCAGTCCGCAGTTCTTCAGCCAGTTGTTTGAAAGGAACACCCAGTTTGTTGAAGTCCATCCACAGCAGGTACGTACCTTCCATCGGAGTGACGATGATTTCCGGATGACGGTGCTTCAGGAAGTCCGTTACGAGAGCCCGGTTCGTATCAATCAGTTTGATGACCTGATCCAGCCATGCAGCACCTTCCGTATATGCGATGCGACAGGCTTCGTAGCCCAACACGTTGCACTTGGGGTTCATTTCCAGCAGATGCTGGTTGTCGATGAATTTCTTCCGCAGTTCTTCATTAGCGATGACGATGTTGGAAGTCTGCAGGCCAGCCAGGTTGAAGGACTTGCTGGGAGCCGTGCAGATGACGGAATGCTGAGCCACTTCTTCGGACAGAGTGGACAGGACCGTATGGGTGTAGCCGGGCATAATCAGGTCGAAGTGGATTTCATCGGAGACCATCAGCACATCATTGTCCAGGCAGATCTTAGCCAGTTTTTCCAGTTCTTCCTTCGTCCATACACGGCTGCCGGGGTTATGAGGGCTGCAGAAGATCAACATCTTCGTGTTAGAATCTTTGGCTTTTGCTTCGAAGTCTGCAAAGTTGATTTCGTAATGGCCATGATTGTTGACCAGAGGGCATTCCACCAGGGTCCGTTTATTGCTGGAAATGGCAGTGTACATAGGATAGTACACAGGAGTCAGCAGCATAACGCCGTCGCCAGGGTTAGTGAAGCATTGTACGCTGGTATACAGAGCATTGATAACGCCGGGCGTACTCACGATCCATTCAGGTTTTACATCCCAGTTATGACGGGTCTTCATCCAGCCGCAGACTGCTTTGCGGAATTCATCCGTCATATTGGCATAACCGGGTACATAGCGGTCGATGTACTTCTTCAGGCCTTCCTTGATTTCCGGAGCCACTTCGATTTCCATATCTGCTACGGAGAAGGGAATGATGTCCCCATTTTCGTTGGGCAGATACTGATGGATTTCAGCCCATTTCTTGGAACCAGTGGTATACCGGGTGCCGATCGTTTCAAAGTTGTACATGTGAATTTCCTCCTTATTTTTTCCTGTTTGCTTTATTTTTACGTTTCATCATGTTTATTAGTTCTATGTTCGAACTAATTACATTATATACTAAAGTGGATATTCGTCAAGAATTTTTGCGTTTTTCGCTACATTTCAATTTAGTTTAATAAGCGAACTATAATAAGGTGAAAACGAAGAGAGTGCGCTGCACTGCCCCCTCGCCATCTGACGATGGCCCTCTCCCCCTACGGGGGCGACAGGCGCCTGCAGCGGGCAAAGAAAAAAAGAGGCTGCTCATGGAGCAAACCTCTTCTTTTTATCCTTCTTCTTCAATTCTGTTCACAAAGGAGTCCTATATACAAACGACAAGCAGACTGCTAACCCTCGACAATAGGTTCTATCATCTGTCATCTATCATCTTCCGTCCAGTGGCGACGGCCTCCTCTTCGCTCTTCACTTTTCGCTCTTCGCTTTTTTCTATCGTCTCTACCAAGAGGGCCAGCGGCCCTCCTTTTCACTTTTCACTTTTCACTTTTCACTTTTCGCTTCTCCAAAGTAATCATGGGCTCATACATGGCCGTACGCAGTTCCAGGACCTTGAAGAACGCCGTTAGTTCGTCTTCTGTACAATGTTCCCGCAGCTTTTCCAGGACGGAATACATGGTAGTATGGTCGTAAGCCTGGTGCTGGCTGTTGGCCACCTTTCCCTTTTCCGTCAGGAACAGCAGCTGTTCCCGCTTGTTGTCCGGATTCACCTGGCGGCGGATCAGCCCTTTTGCTGTCAATACCTTTACAATCTGGCTCGTGGTGCTTTTCGACCGATTCGTGATTTCCCCCAGCCTTTTACTGGTCATCCCTTCTTCCCCGGCAATGAACCCCAGGGTATGGGCTTCTGTTTCTGTCATAAACAGACCCGGTCCGTATTCCTTGCTTATGGAGGAATATTCGTTCATAACGGTCTGGTACTTGTACAAGGCCTTTACACACCGGTCCAGCATGCCCAGCACATCGTTTTGTTTCTCCATTTCGTTCTCTCTCCTCGGTTATCGTAGTACTTTTGTACGTTATACGAAGTACGCTGCAACTCTTTCTTTCGTATCACGTACTACGTATCACGTATATACGTATGCACATATGCACATATGCACATATGCACGTATGCACGTATGCACGTATGCACGTATGCACGTATGCACGTATGCA
>OMUE01000176.1 GCA_900314165.1 uncultured Acidaminococcus sp. | reverse complement strand
TTGCTAGTTAATAATTGCTAGGGATTAGTAGTGCTCCGCACGGCCCCACCACCGTGCCTTTCGGCACGGTTCCCCTCCCCTGCGGGGATGACACTTGTCGCCCCCGTAGGGGGAGAGGGCCATCACAGATGGCGAGGGGGCAGGCCAGCGGTCCCTCTTCGCTCTTCACTTTTCGCTCTTCGCTTTAATCAAAGCAAACCGTGTTCCTTAAAACTATAATACACCCCATCCCCGATGACCAGATGGTCCACCAGGGGAATACCCATGACCTTGCCGGTTTCGCACAGGGTCCGGGTCAGCTCCCGATCCTCCCGGCTGGGTGTGGGATCCCCGGAAGGATGGTTGTGGACAGCCAGGATGGCCGCCGCGTGATGCACGATGGCCGGTGCGAAGGCTTCCCGGGGATGGACCACGGAGGCATTCAATGAGCCTTCCGATACCTGCTCCACCGCCGTGACCTTGCCCTTGCTGTTCAGCAATACGACATAAAAATATTCATGGCTGGCATAGCGCAGCCGGGGCATGACCAGCATGGCCCCATCTTCCGGGCAGCGGATGGTCTTGTAATCCATAGGTTCTGCTGCCGCCAGGCGCCTGCCCAATTCCAAAGCCGCCATGATGACGGCCGCCCGGGCCGGTCCTAAGCCTGGAACCTTTGTCAGCTCCCGTACATTCTGGGTCCTGGCCAGCTGGGCATCCTTCAATAAATCCCCCGTCAGTTCCCTGGCAATATCCAGGGCCGACCGGTCCTTCATGCCGGAGCCGATAAGGATGGCCAAAAGCTCTGTCAGGCTGAGAGCCTCCGGGCCGTGGGCTAAAAGTCTTTCACGAGGCCGCTCCTCCGGCATCATTTCCTTGATTAGATAGTGGTTCATTTTGTGTCACGTCCATTTCTGCTATTAATTTTTTCAGCGCCGCCAGTGGCAGACCCACCACGTTGCTGTAAGAGCCGTGAATATGGGGAATGAACACAGCAGCCCGGCCCTGGATTCCATAGGCCCCTGCTTTGTCCAAAGGTTCCCCTGTTGCTACATAGGTTTCTATATCTTGTTCTGTTAAGGAAGTAAAAGTTACGTCCGTCGTTTCCACATGGGTCAGCACCTGACCGTGATAAAACAGGGCCATACCCGTCAGCACCTGATGAGTCTTGCCGGACAGGAGCCGGAGCATGGCCCTGGCCTTGTCCCGGGAACCAGGTTTGCCCAGGATCCTGCCCTCCAGCACCACTACCGTATCGGCAGAGAGTACAGGGATGCTGTCCCCTATGCGCCGTACCACGTCCCGGCCTTTGACCAGGGCATTGTGGCGGACAAGTTCTTCCGGTGTCGCATCCGTCTTTTCTTCTTCACTGTGGCTGACGATGACCTGAGGGTTGATGCCGATCTGCTGCAGCAGCTCCAAGCGTCTGGGAGAGCCGGAAGCCAGAATAAGTTCCATAGGCCCTCCTTATAATTTGTTAAACAGGATGGCCGCCACAATCATGCCGGCAATCGCCACCAGATTGGGAGAAAAGGTCAGCCCCATGGTAATCTTTGCTATGTACAGATCCATATCCACAGGAGGAATGGTCAGCACCTGGTATTTGCGGACCAGGAAATCCGTGGCAGAGCCGAAGGGCTGGGAAGCCTGGAGGCTTTCTCCCAGAAGCCCGCCGATGATGGCGCCGGCTGCCAGTACCAGCAGCAGCCAGAAACCGTTTTTACTGAACATGACATTCCCTCCTATTGTTTCTCGGGGATATCTTCATTGGGAAGTTCCCCTTCCGTATAATACCCGGTGACGGTCCATTGTTCCCGCTGAGGTTTTACGGCTTTTTTAAAGTTGTGAGTATAATTCAATCCTAAAAGGAACCAGATGGCCGCCATGCCCAGGATAACCACAAACAGTGGCAGAGGCAGGAAATGAGCCACGGCCCGGCCGAAAGCAGCCCCGGCCACAGCTGTCAGGATGGGGATCCAGCGGACGATGAGTTTTGCTTTGTCAGCTTCCAGGCTCTGGCGTTCCACCAGCACCCGGGTGCCCTTTTTCGCTTCACAGGCATTCCAGCAGTCCAAAAGCTTTGGGCCCTGCCTGCCCGGTACCTGTTCGATCTTCACCCGTGCCAACTGGCCGTCTCTGGATATTACGGTACCAACATATCGTTCTTCCATAAAATACTCCTTTATTCCGGAAACTGCAGGAACTGGTTCGGAAACCGTTCTGCCAGTAGCTTCATGACTTTGTCGCTGGACTTAAATAAAAGACCCGTGAGTTTCCCATTTTCCCGGTACACCAGGATGCGCATGGGCATAGGGTCCAGGGAAGAATAGCGGTGCACGTACTTCCTGATAGAAGTCTTCCGGAAGAACTTCCGTTTATACTGGTTGGAGAAGCTCTCCATATCTGCCAGTTTCACGACCTTGTGCCGGTTCAGGCCCAGACCGGTCATGACGACTTCCACAGCATCCTCTGTCAGGGTCAGGGTATAGGTGAATTTGCACCGCCAGGCCCACAGGATGACGAACAAGACATTATAACCCCACCCCATAAGGGAGGGCCGCCCCAGCTCAAAAGTCTGGTAAGCTTCGTACAGCCAGGAGATGGCGATGAGGGTCAGCGCCGCATATTCAAAGGTCTTTCGTTCCTGACTGATGCCAGAGGTTTCCGTATAGGCTTCCACGTTGTTCTCCTTATCTAATCGCTAAAAATACGTACAGTACCGCACATTACCCTATATTATAACAAACATGACACTATTTTCCTACACCTGGGATTAAATTCCTTTTTCAGGCATACGAAAAGGGACTGTGATTTCTCACAGTCCCTTGATCCGAGGCTAATCTTATTTTGCAGGTCCGATCATAGCCAGCATAGCACCGGCGGCAACAGCCGTACCGATTACACCAGCCACGTTGGGGCCCATAGCGTGCATCAACAGGAAGTTAGCAGGGTTAGCCTGCTGACCAACAATCTGGGATACACGAGCTGCCATAGGTACAGCGGATACACCGGCGGACCCAATCAGAGGGTTCGTAGTGCCATCCACTTTGTACATCAGCTTGCCGAAGATAACACCGGCAAACGTACCGGCAGCAAAAGCTACCAGACCCAGGCAGATAATCAGGATGGTTTCCTTCGTCAGGAAGCTTTCTGCCTTCATGGTCAGACCAGTACCAGTTGCCAGCATGATGGTAACACTGTTCATCAGGGCGTTTTGGGCGGTGTCGGACAGACGGCCCATGCAGCCAGATTCAGTCATCAGGTTACCCAGCATCAGCATACCGATCAGAGAGCATACGGAGGGCAGCAGCAGGGAGATGAAGATGGTGCAGGCGATAGGGAATACCACTTTTTCAAAGTGGGTAACCGTACGCAGCTGAGCCATCTTAATGCAGCGTTCTTCCTTGGTCGTGAACAGCTTCATGATAGGAGGCTGGATCAGAGGTACCAGGGACATGTAGGAGTACGCAGCAACAGCGATAGCGCCCAGCAGGTGGGGAGCCATCTTGGAAGCCAGGTAAATAGCAGTAGGGCCGTCAGCGCCGCCGATGATACCGATAGCGGCAGCTTCTCTTACGTTGAAGCCCAGCAGCATAGCGCCCAGCAGGGAGATGAATACGCCAGCCTGGGCAGCAGCGCCCAGCAGAAGGGTTTTCGGGTTAGCAATCAGAGGACCGAAGTCCGTCATGGCCCCTACGCCCAGGAAAATCAGCGGAGGGAACACTTCGTATTTGATGCCGCCCAGGATCAGCTGCATAACGCCAGGGTCCGTTTCAAACCCGGTTCTGGGCACGTTGGCCAGCAGGCAGCCGAAAGCGATCGGGGACAGCAACAGGGGTTCAAAGCCCTTCACGATGGCCAGGTACAGCAGAACGCACCCTACAACCATCATGATGGCGTTGCCCATGGTAAAAGCCGCAAAACCACTATCACGCAGGATAGCAGTTATGGCTACTACTAATGCATCCATATTCTACAGTCCTCCTTATAAACAGGCGGGTGTGAATTAGAGAATGACCATCACATCGCCAGTAGCGACAGTGTCACCAGCGTTGACGCGAACGTCGGATACGGTGCCATCTTCAGGAGCCATGATTTCGTTCTGCATCTTCATAGCTTCCAGGATCAGCAGGACGTCGCCAGCTTCTACTTTGTCGCCGGGTTTCACGTTGACGGACAGAACTTTACCAGGCATAGGAGCTTCTACGGTTACGGAGCCAGCAGCAGCAGGAGCTGCAGCGGGTTTAGCAGCAGGAGCAGGAGCGGCTGCAGGAGCGGGAGCGGGAGCAGCAGCAGGAGCAGGAGCAGCTACAGGAGCTACAGGGGCAGCGGCTACAGGAGCAGGAGCTGCAGCAACAGGAGCAGCAGGAGCAGGAGCTACGGTTACGCCTACTTCTTCAACTTCAACAGTGTAAACAGTGCCGTTAACGTTAACATTATACTTTT
>OMUE01000195.1 GCA_900314165.1 uncultured Acidaminococcus sp. | reverse complement strand
GTATTTCTTCCTGATCCAGTGTAATATTGAGTTGAGCCATTTGCTTTTCCTCCCTTGGTATTATGTAGGTTTTGGTCGATTTACATTATAACTAAAGGATGAGTATATGGCTAATTCTTTTGAAATTATCTTTTTACACCATTATATGGACGTTACCTGGAAGTCTTATCCAGTCGGTTTTGATAGGTAATTCGTTTAAAAATACAGCGTTTGCGATTGATGTTCACTATATACACAGCTTTAGTCAGAGTACCTTGCCCTTCAATGAAACAGAATCATATTGAACAGGAAAGCTGATCTGTTTGGTTTCAATGTAAGTCTTTGGCTCATTAAAATATGTCAGGAAGTTAAAAGGTTCTTTGTCCATGGGTATATCCTTTTCAAACAGTAAAACAAAAAAATACAGAAAATTCCTATAATATATCATATGAAATATAGAATAAAAATACAAGGCCTTGATGAAACTATAAACTGGTAAAGGCGGGCCGTCCGATTGGCCGGCGCCTTACAATGACGTTGACCAGGCGGAGAATATCGTTGTTATCATCAGTTCGGCGGAGACGGTGTAAGGGCTTCCCGGAGGGGAGCCCGTCCCGGCCTCCGCTTTTTATATTGGGAGTTTTTTTACATAGATAGTGTGGTATAGTAGGGGGAAAAGGAAGGGGATGGGAGAGATACTGAAAAAAGTAAAAATTATCGTAAAAATACAACAAATATGATAGTATAAATAGGTAATGAAGCAATTGAAAGGGGTAACGACATGACAACCCAGGCTGTATGGAATTTACCGGCAAAAGCAAATCGGAAAAATCCGGACGAATGGCTCCCTTTATGGATGCATTTACGGGATACAGCTGCTGTGATGGATTATCTGATTTCAGTATGGCTGCCTGATTCAGTGAAAAGGGCTATAGACCCTGAAGGAAACGAAGAGCAGCTTTGGAAAACGGCTGTGCTTCTGGGTGCCCTGCATGATTTAGGAAAGGCGACTCCTGCATTTTGCAGTATGATCCTGCAAAATATTGATGGAATCGAAAATCAATTGGAAGGAGAAGACCTTCCAATCTCAGGATATAAAGTATTCACCAGTCGAAAAGCGTCCACGCATCCCATTGCTGGAGAAGCAGTCCTTTTGGCAAGAGATTTCCCTTTATGTTTTGCGGCTATGGTTGGTGCCCACCATGGAAAACCCCATGCCAAAGAGGGAAAAGGATGGGAAATGAAGCAGCTTTCGCCTTATTCCATCCATCATATCAATTATTATGACCGGCCGGAACTGGATATGGCGGAACAGTGGAAAGAAATGCGCAGCTGGTTCATAGAACAGGCTCTCCACCTGGCAGGCATTACTTCTCCACAGGAAATATCTGAGATATCCATGCCTGCCCAGGTCCTGCTGACAGGTCTATTGATCATGGCTGACTGGATTGCCAGTAATGAAATCTATTTTCCGCTGATTCCTGTTGATGAGTGTGGAGAAGAAATCGATTATGCCGAACGGATTGAAAATGGCCTTTCAAAGCTGCAGCTTCCGCCGCCCTGGAATTCCCAATGTTACAGCTTATCCGATAAAACTTTTGCCGAACACTTTGGCTTTCTCCCCAATGCTGTCCAGAAAGCCGTCATTGAAGCAGTAGAACAAGCTAGAAAGCCAGGAATTTTTGTGCTGGAAGCACAGATGGGCGTTGGGAAGACTGAAGCTGCCCTGGCGGCAGCCGATTTGCTGGCCAGTCGAAAGGGCAGCGGCGGACTGTTTTTCGGGCTGCCCACCCAGGCAACCTCCAATGGTATTTTCCCCCGGATTGCAGATTGGGCTGCTGAAGAAGCCCAGGCGGAGACGGCCAGTTTGGGAATACGGCTTGCTCATGGTGCCGCTGAAATGAATGACGACTACAGATCCATTTTCCATGGAACAGCATCTACGGATGAAGATGGAGAGCCGCTGTTGGTCCATCCCTGGTTTGAAGGGAGAAAACAGGCACTGTTGACTGATTTTGTGATTGGGACTGTAGACCAGCTGCTCCTGGCTGCACTGAAGCAAAAACATGTGATGCTGCGGCATCTGGGCCTGGCAGGAAAAGTGGTCATCGTAGATGAATGTCATGCGTATGATGCCTATATGAATCAGTTCCTGGGACGGGCACTGGCCTGGCTGGGCACTTATGAGGTACCTGTTGTCCTGTTGTCCGCCACCCTGCCTTATGCAAGGAGGACTGCTTTGATACAGGCGTATCAGGGAATTGTTAATGCGGACAGCGGAGCCGGGGAGCCCTGGATGACCAGCAAAGAATACCCCTTGTTGACATGGACTGACGGAAATCAGGTCAAACAGAAAAAGATTTCTGTGGAAGGAACTTCGAAAGAGGTTCGGCTGCAGCGGATTTCCGATGCAGACATTCCGGATATCCTGAGACACCGGCTGTGCGCAGGGGGATGTGCGGGTATCATTGTGAATACGGTAAAGAGAGCCCAACAGTTGGCGTTACATTTGAAAGATTCGCTTCCAGAGGATGAAATCATCCTCTTTCATGCTGGATTCATCCTGGGGCAAAAGACCGCTTTGGAAAAGGAAATACTGAAACGGATCGGGAAAAAATCTGGCGAAAACCGAAACAACCTGGTGGTCGTTGGAACCCAGGTCATGGAACAGTCCCTGGATATAGATCTTGATTTGCTGCTTACGGACCTCTGTCCCATGGATCTGCTGTTCCAAAGAATCGGACGGTTGCATCGGCATGCCAGAAAACGGCCGGATGGCTTGAAGCAGGCAACCTGTATGATTCTGGGTGCCAAAGAAGACGAAGAACTGGATGAGGGAGCAAAAGCAGTTTATGAGGAATATCTGCTTCTGCGGACAAAAGAACTTTTGCCGGACAGATTCATCCTGCCAGATGATATTTCTCCCTATGTGCAGGACGTGTATGATGAGTCCTACAGCATCGCTCCTGAAAAAGAACAGGAGGCAAAGGTAAAATATGACCAGCATATGGCTGACGAAAAAAATGCTGCCAAAACAAACTGTGTGCCTCTTCCCAGGAAAACAGCAAGATTCAAGGCAAGAAACACGTTGGAAGGCTGGCTGGACAACACGCCAGCCATGAATGAAATCCAGGCAGAAGCCAGTGTGCGCAATGGCCCGGACAGCATTGAAGTGATCCTTTTGGAAAAAGATCTGACAGCAAATGCACTGAAGGATGTCTGGCCAGGAAATCAGCGGTTTGCCTGGGATGAACCGTTGAACAATGCTGATGCGCTGCGTGTCTACCAACAGAAAATACGGCTGCCTGCACGGTTTGGCCAGCCTTGGATGGTACAGAAAGTGATTCAGGAACTGGAGAAACAGACCAAACAATGGGTTCCTCAGTGGCTGAAGAATCCCTATCTTTCCGGAGAACTGTTTCTGATTTTGGAAGAAAATGGCAAAGGAAAACTTGCCGGGTATGAGATTTCCTATGATCCGCTGTTGGGACTCATCTATGAAAAGGAGAGTGGAGAATGAACGAACGAGAATTCAATCTTGTGGATGAACCCTGGATTTGTGTGCTACGTAAAGATCTGCAGGTTGATACCTTGTCTTTGAGGGACGTATTCCTTCATGGACAGGAGTATCTTGATCTGGGAGGCGAGAATCAGCCCCAGAATTTTGCTGTACTCCGCCTACTGATTGCTCTGGCTTATACCATTTTTTCCCGGGTGGATGAAAATGGAAAAGCCATGGATGTTGCGGAAATCACTGATCCGGATGAAGCGGCAGATGAAATCTTCCGGCGTTGGGGAGCCTTATGGGAAAATGGACGGTTTCCCCAGGAGCCTGTTTTGCAGTATCTGGAGCAGTACCATGACTGTTTCTGGCTTTTTGATCCGGAAAGACCTTTTGGCCAAGCTCCCGGCGCCGTTCGGGGAACTCAGTATGGTGCTTCCAAACTGATCGGGGATATTTCAGAAAGCAGCAATAAGATCCGGCTTTTTTCCAATCGTTCCGGGGAAGAGAAAAATACCCTTTCCTATCCGGAAGCCGCCCGGTGGCTCCTGTTTGTCAATGCCTTTGATGATACCTCAGCCAAACCCAAACAAAAGGGGCTGCCTTCACCAGGCGCTGGCTGGGTGGGGAAACTGGGAATGATCCAGAGTGTAGGTAAGAACCTGTTTGAAACCATCCTCCTGAATCTGACTTTTTTGAAAGATGGAGAAGAATTATGGAGCGAAAAGGCCAATCCCAACTGGGAGCATCTGCCTAAAGAGGACGAACGGACAGAAATCCCTATCCCGGATAATTTGGCTGCTCTGCTTACCCTACAATCCAGGAGGTTGTTGTTGGAACGGGAAAATGGCAGGGTAACAGGATATCATCTGCTGGGTGGTGACTTTTTCAGTAATAATGGTGAAGATGGCGCTTTCAATGAGCAGATGACTGTATGGAATGAGCCTAAAGAGCTGAAAAAGCAGTTTTTCCATCCTCAGCGGATTTCACCTGGAAGACAGATGTGGCGTGATTTCGGCAATTATTTTGTGAAACAGTCATCGGAAGAAACCCAAAAGAACCGGCATGTTCCTGGAATCATTAGTTGGCTTCGGTCTTTGCAGGAAGTGGATTTGCTTCCTTCTGCAGAAACGATTCGTTTTCGGGTTGTCGCCATGCAGTATGGTGATAAAGACTTTTTCATCAACGATTTCAGCAGTGATACGCTGACTTTATATCCGGAACTTCTTTCTGAACAAGAGATAGGAGTCCAGGAAACCATTGAACAGCAGATTGCCAAATGTGATGAAGCAGCCCGGGCTGTCAATCATTTGTTTTACAATATTTTTTTGGCAGAGGGGGGAGATCCGGAGAAGAAAAGCAGGAAAGGAGAGATGCTTTTTTATCAGGCTGTTGATGAACCATTCAGAAAGTGGCTGCTGCAGTTCCGGGGGGATTTGCTGAAGAATTCCAAGCAGCTGGAACAGGCATATCGGAACTGGGAACAGCAGGCAAAAACCATTGCTTTCCAGATTGGGAATGCGGAAGAACAGCGTGCTGGTATGGCTGCTTTTTCCGGGCGTATCCTTGAAGATAAAAAAAGAAATACCCGGGAATTTTATTCGGTACCTCGGGCCGACATGTGGTTTAAAATAGAATTGGCTAAAATTTATCCGAAAGAAGGTGATGCCAAGTGAGCAGACTGGATGAAGTGAAAAAGTACGTAATGCTGAAAATCGGGTATCTGCAAAAAGTCAGCGAAAAAGGGAATGGAAAAGCTGAATTGGCGTTGTTGAGAAAGGGGATAGGAAAATATCCCGGAGAAATTCCTTTGCTCTACGGTAGTTTTTTAAATCAATTGCCGGAAGAACTGCAGGGAAAGGGGCAAAAAGCCAGCCGGGGCGAGTGGGCAGTTTACGCTGCACTCACTTTATACGCGTTGCATCAGCAGGGACAAAGCCAATCCATGCAGAAAAAAGGAGTCTCACTGGGTAAAGCTCTTCGAGGGCTGGTTCCCAAAGGAGATCAGGACGCGGAGAACCGGATCCTGAGAAGGTTCAATCAGATGGCAACAGCCGCTGATATGACGGAGCTGACATATCATCTGCGGGGAATCATTGAGCTGCTGCGAAGCAAGGGGATTCCGCTGGACTACGTTGATATGGCTGGAGACCTTTACTTGTATCAGGCTGTGGAAAATCAGAACCAGGTGAGATTGAAATGGGGCCGTGGCTTTTATGCTTTTGACAATCAACAGGAAACCGTGA
>OMUE01000029.1 GCA_900314165.1 uncultured Acidaminococcus sp. | reverse complement strand
ACGCAGGCCGGCTTCTTGCACTGCAGGCAGCGCTTGGCTTCGTTGATGGCTTGTTCCGGGGTGTAGCCCAGAGCTACTTCTAAGAAATTATGGTTACGGACATCCGGTGCCTGGCTGGGCATGGGAGTCTTTTCAGCCTGCATATTGATATTAGGCATGACGGACACCTCCTGTGAGACGGCAAACATGTTCTTCCTGAGCCTTTTCCCGGGCTTCGAATTCCTTGTAGGACTTGTTCCGGGCAATGGCTTCGTCAAAGTCGATCTTGTGACCGTCAAAGTCAGGTCCATCTACGCAGGCGAATTTGATTTCGCCGTCTACGGTAACACGGCAGCAGCCGCACATACCGGTACCATCAATCATCAGCGGGCTCATGCTGACCATGATGGGCAGGTCGTATTTTGCAGCCAGCAGGGAGGCGAACTTCATCATGGGCAGAGGTCCGATGGCAAATACTTGATCGTATTTCTTGCCTTCTTTGATGAGGGCTTCCAGCTGGTTCGTCACAAAACCTGCAAAACCGAAGGTACCATCATCGGTGCAGATGTACAGGTTCGTGGAGGCTTCTTTCATTTCGTCTTCCAGGATGATCAGGTGCTTCGTCTTGAAGCCGCCGATCAGGTCCACGTCGTTGCCGGCATCATGGAGAGCCTTGGCAACGGGCAGAGCGATGGCGCAGCCTAGGCCGCCGCCCAATACGGCTACCCGGCCTTCATACTTCTTAATAGGGGTAGGTTTGCCTAAAGGACCGGCAAAGTCTTGCAGGCAGTCTCCTTCGCCCAGAGCGTCCAGATCGATGGTACCGGCGCCGGCCTTTTGGAACACGACGGTTACGGTATCCTTATCGTGGCTGGAAATGGTCAGAGGGATCCGTTCCCCATCTTTATCGGTACGGAGAATAATAAATTCACCGGCCTTTGCTTTGGCAGCAATGAGTGGGGCATACACGGAAATCGCGCTGATTTCCGGTGTCAGGACCTTTTTACGCATAATCTCAAATCTTTTTGGCATGGGAATGTCACTTCCTCGTATAGAATACAGTTCAGGCCCCTTCGGTCTCAAGGACGAGGTAGCCTGACTGCTGCATATAATCCTATTATATCAGAAATTGCTGAATTTTTAACTAAATAATAGAAATTTTGTTCATTTAATTATGTGTAATGATAATGAGAGAGAACGATGAACTAGTATAGAAAACCGTAATTAACTTTTACATATGACTTCGTAGGGGTTTTCCAGAGGGGCCGTAGGCCCCGGCGGCAAACCCGTATCCAGGCCATCCAACGTGATTAACGGGCGCACCGCCGCTACGCTTTGGGGCGCCCCTACGATGTTATTTGTAAGTAGTGGTTATGGACAGTCATACCGCTCTGGACAGGCATGGTATAATAAACGGAGATTTGCACGGTATACAAAATACAAAAAAGGAGGAAGAACGCCGATGCCGCAATCAGATAGAACCATGGACATGACCCAGGGACCTTTGCTGAAGAAGATCCTGTTATTCAGTTTGCCCCTTATGGTGACAAACCTGCTTCAGATGCTGTTCAATGCGGCGGACGTAATCGTCGTAGGGCAGTTTGCCGGGTTTACCAGTCTGGCTGCGGTAGGCAGCACAGGGCCCATTATCTACCTGTGTACGAACCTGCTCATCGGCTTCTCCGTAGGCGTGAACGTGCTGGTGGCCAACTACGTTGGGGCCGGCAATAAAGAACGTAACATCTTCCTGACCCTGCATACAGCCGTTACGGTGGGTCTGCTGGGGGGCATTATCCTGGGAGCAGTGGGCTTTTTGGCCGTTCCTCTGATTCTTACAGCTATGTCCACACCGTCGGATGTGTATGGCAAGACGCTGTTGTACCTGCGCATCTATTTCCTGGGCACGCCCTTTGTCCTGCTGTATAACTATGGGACAGCAGTTCTGCGGGCCATCGGGGATACGAAACGGCCCATGATTTTCCTGCTCATCAGCGGCATTACAAACCTGGTGCTGAACCTTTTTACGGTCATCTCCCTGGGCTGGGATGTAGCCGGCGTAGGCACGGCTACCGTCGTAAGCCAGGCCCTCAGCGCCGTACTGGTGCTGGCCTGCCTGTCCCGGGAAAAGGGGCCTTGGCAGTACCGCTGGCGCTGTCTTCTGCTGGATAGGAAGACCCTGTGGGACCTGGCCCGGATCGGCATTCCGGCAGGGCTTCAGTCTTGCATGTTCAGTATTTCCAACGTGGTGATTCAGGGTGCTATCAACAGCTACGGCAGCGTGGTCATGGCGGCCAACAGTGCCGGCAACAATATCGGCAACTTCCTGTACATCGCCATGAACTCCTTCCACCAGGCGGCGTTGACGTTCATCAGCCAGAATCGGGGAGCTCAGAAATGGGATCGGATTAAGAAGGTGGCTGTAACCTGCCTGGTGTGCGTGGGCATTCTGGGAACCGTGGCCGCCGTGGTTATCAACATGTTTGCCGGGAACCTGATCAGCATCTTCAACGGGGATTCCCGGGTGGTAGAAGCCGGCGTCCAGCAGATTCACTGGAACATCACCCTGTATGCGGTGTTCGGCCTGGCAGACGTGCTGGTGGGCTGCATCCGGGGTTTCGGCATTACCCTGGCGCCCATGATTATCAATCTGCTGGGTACCTGTGCCTTCCGGGTGCTGTGGATCCTGTGGATCCAGGTCCCCAGCGTGCCCGTCACCTATGTGTACGCCTCCTATCCCATGAGCTGGACCGTTATTTTAGTCATTTTGGCTGGCTATTGGAAGTACCTGTATGGGCATTTTGCGAAGAGGCATGGGTTGTAGAAGCTTGGGTGAGACGTTAGATAGTAGACGTTAGACGTGAGTGTGCGCTGCACGGCTGAAAAGGGAAACGGACGGACGACAGAAGACGGATGACGTACGAAAGAGAAACCACTGCGCGTGGAATCAAATTCAAACCGGTGCAAGCCGGTTTGTTCTTTTGTCGTCCGTCAGTCGTCATAAGGAAAGGAGCTGTGAAAAAATGAATTTTCACAGCTCCTTTTTATTGTCAGCATGGCTGACTTCCTTGCCCGCCGCAGGCGCCTTTTCGCTCTTCACTCTTCGCTCTTCACTGTTTTTTCACAGCCTCTTTCCGTGCGTCCGTCATTACAAAGAAAAAGGAACCGTGGGTTTCACGGTTCCTTTTTGATTATAATACCGGTTTGGGTACCTTGAACACGATAGCATACAGTGTCGGGAGGAACAGCAGGGTCAGGGCCGTGGCGGCGGTGAGGCCGCAGGCCATAGCGATGGCCATAGCGTTCCAGAAGGGGCTGGCGAACATGGGGATGAGCCCCAGGATCGTGGTCAGGGCAGCCAGCATGATGGGACGGAACCGGACGATGGAGGCCTCGATGACGGCTTCCAGGTCGTCCATGCCCTGCTCTTTGTGCAGGTCAATCTGCTGGATGATGACCATGGAGTTCCGGATGACGGTGCCGATAAGGGCGAAGGATCCTACTTCCGCCATAACACCCATGGGCGCGTCAAACAGCAGCAGGCCGATGGAGATGCCGCAGATGCACAGGGGAGCCGTGCACAGGATGACGAACAGCTTCCGCACGTCCTGCATCTGGAACATGATGAGGAT
>OMUE01000024.1 GCA_900314165.1 uncultured Acidaminococcus sp. | reverse complement strand
GTTCAAGAAGGAAGAACCGCCTAAGGAACCGGACAGACTGTGCCCGTTCTGCAAGCAGCCTATTGCTAAAGACGCTACCCGGTGCCCGCATTGCACCAGTGAGTTGCCGAAGGAAGAATAATAGTAACGGAAATATTTATGACCATTTAAACGGGCGGGCCGCCGAACAGCATTGCTGTTCTCTGGCACGCCCCTACGAGTTTTTGTGATTTATTAATTCAAAAAATATAAGGAGCGAATTCGATGAGTGTTTTAGACGTATTGAAAGAACGGGGCTATGTAGCACAATTGTCCCACGAACAAGAGATTGCAGAACTTCTGGAGAAAGAGAAGATTACGTTCTACATCGGTTTCGATCCTACCGCAGACAGCCTTCATGTTGGTCATTTTATCGCCTTGATGGTCATGGCCCATATGCAGCGGGCCGGCCATCGTCCCATTATCCTGTTTGGTGGCGGCACCGGCATGGTAGGGGATCCCAGCGGTAAGAACGAAATGCGCAAGATGCTGACTCCGGAATTTATCAATCATAATATTGAATGCTTCAAGAAGCAGGTTGTGCGCTTTATTGACATTTCCGATGGCAAGGCCATCATTGCCAACAACGCCGACTGGCTGCTGAAGCTGAACTACGTAGATATGCTGCGCAGCGTAGGTGTCCATTTCTCCGTAAACCGGATGCTGGCAGCAGACTGCTATAAGAACAGGCTGGCCAGCGATAACGGCCTGACGTTCTTTGAAATGAACTATATGATTATGCAGGCTTATGACTTCTACGTCCTGCATAAGAAATACAACTGCGTCATGCAGCTGGGCGGCAACGACCAGTGGTCCAACATGATTGCCGGCGTGGAACTGATCCGCCGGAAAGACCGTGTGCCTGCGTTCTGCATGACGAACCAACTGCTGACCAACAGCCAGGGCCAAAAGATGGGCAAGACCGTAGGTGGCGCTGTATGGCTGGATCCGAAGAAGACGTCTCCTTACGATTTCTACCAATACTGGCGGAATATCGACGACGCCGACGTGAAGAAATGCCTGTCCCTGCTGACGTTCCTGCCTATGGACGAAGTGAACCGTCTCAGCAGTCTGGAAGGGGCTGCCATCAACCAGGCTAAAGTGGTGCTGGCTTACGAAGTCACGAAGCTGGTTCACGGGGAAGAAGAAGCCAACAAGGCTAAGGAAGCTGCCGAAGCTCTGTTTGCCGGCGGCGCCAATATGGATAACGTGCCGACGATCCCTGTAACGGATGCGGATCTGGGCAAAAAGTTGCTGGATGTGCTGGCTGAATTCAAAGTCATCGCTACCAAGAGCGAAGGCCGACGCCTCATGCAGCAGAATGGCCTGTCCATTGACGACAAAAAGATCACGGATGTGGACTGCACCATTACGCCGGAACTGTTTGCCGGTAAGGACAGCGTCTTGCTCCGCAAGGGCAAAAAGAAATACTATAAGCTGTCAAGACAATAAGATTGCCAACAAAATAAAGAAACGCGGCTTCGGTCGCGTTTTTTTGTTACATTTTTTGCCCTATTGGCAGTTTTAAACTTGCAACTCTCATGATATAATATAGAGATTGAGAATGCATAAAGTTACGTTTAAGGAGAATTCCCATGGACGAAGAACAAAAAGATCAGGAACAAGTGCAGAATGCAGAGCCTGCCCAGGATGATATGGGCGCCATCAAAGTGGCCGACGAGGTCCTCAGCATTGTAGCAGGGCTGGCGGCTTCCGAAGTCAACGGCGTCTACGGCATGAGCGGCGGTATCCGGGAAGGCCTGACAGATATGCTGGGCAAGCAGAACTTCTCCAAAGGCATTAAGGTTTATACAGACGGACGGACGGTACGGGTGGAGGTCCACGTCATCATCGCCTATGGCTACAACATTCCCGATGTAGCCATCAAGCTGCAGGAAAAAGTGAAGGAAGCCGTCCAGAATATGACAGGTTATGAGGTAACCGGCGTAGATATCCATGTAGAAGGGGTCCGGAAGGAGAAGAACAAGCAGCTCAGCGACAAGGACGACACGGACGAACTTATGAAGAAGTGGGAGGACGCAGAGCCGGACGAATCCATCCAGACGGACGGACCGAAGAACGAACCATCTCCTGAGCCTGCGGAGGCTGAGGATGCTGCCGAAGCTGCGGAACCATCTGCAGAAGCAGAAGTCCACGAAGAAAATGAACAGCCTGCACCGGCAGCTGCTGAACCTGCAGTGGCACCGGAACAGGAAGACAAGGGGGAACTATGAGCATATTTGACCGTATTATCTTAACCTTGTACACCATCAGCATGGCCGCAGCGGCTGTGCTGCTCATCATCGTCAGCGCCAACGTGATCCCTCTGGCCAATATCATCCGCTTTGCTACCATGGTACCGGGCCGCTGGGAATACACCATCGGCGGCGTGGTACTGCTGTTGGTGAGCCTGCGGCTGCTGTTTGCCAGCTGGAGCCGGGGCGGCAGCAACGACCTGAGCATTGAGAACGAAAAAGAAGGCACCATCCATGTGAGCCAGGGGGCCATGGAAGACTATATCGCCGGGTTTACCAATGACGTATACGGCGTCTTTGGCGCCAAGGTCCGGGTGAAGATGCTGAAGGATAACCAGCTCAGTGTCCGCATCAACGCTTCCATAGAGCCGGGCATCAACATTCCGGATACGACGGACGATGTGAAGCGGACCGTGAAGAAGAATGTCATGAACGTTATCGGCGTAGAGGTGGCGGACATCGAAGTGTTCTTCAAGCATATTAAGGCGAAGGAATAGGAGTGAGGGCCATGTGGCAGGAAATATTACGTAAGATCATAGAAACCTCCCGCTGGCGTGTTGTCTGCTCGGCTGCAGGCCTTTTGGTCGGGGTATTGTTTATCCTGTTAGGATTTTTCCGGGCCGTGTTTTTGCTGATCTGCATCGGCCTGGGCTTTTATATCGGCAACAAGATGGATGAGGGCGAAAACCTGGTGGATTTGTTGGACAACCTATTGCCGCCCTATAGGAAATAAATAAAACGGGCGGGCCGCCGCTACGCTCTGGCACGCCCCTACAAAATTTGTGTTTTACCCTGTAGGGGCGAGCCAAACGAAGAGCGGCCCGCCCGAAAAAAGAGATTTGAGAGGATATTATGAGTAGAAGAGAAGCACGTACAATCGCCCTGAGAAGTTTGTTTGCCATGGATTTCACGCCGGATACTACGGCTGTGGAAACGGTGGCTGCCATGGCAGAGGAAGAAGACATCCAGGACACGAACAAGAAAGACCTGGCCTATGCCCAGCTGCTGGTAGAGGGCACCCGGGAGCATCTGGCTGCCATCGATGAAGAGCTGAACGGCCTGTCCCAGGAATGGACCGTGGACCGGATGGCTGTCATTGACAGGAACCTGCTGCGCATGGCCGTGTACGAAATGTATTATGCGGAGACCCCTGTGCCGGCGCCTGTGGTCATCAACGAAGTGGTGGAACTGTCCAAGGGCTACGGCTCTGACGACTCTCCGGCCTTCATAAACGGCCTGCTGGGCGCCCTGGTGAAGAAACATGGAGCCTGAGGGAGCCATCCTGGGCCTGGATACCAGCTGTTATACCACGTCCGTGGCTCTCATGGACCTGAAAGGACAGCTGCTGGCCGATGAACGGCAGGTGCTGGAGGTCCGGCCGGGCCGGAAGGGTCTGGCCCAGTCCGAAATGGTGTTCCAGCATACCCGGAATCTTCCCAAACTGATAGAGAAGCTGCAGCTGGAGGGCGTGGCTATCAAGGCTATAGGCGTCAGTGCCAAGCCCAGGCCTTTGGCCGAGTCCTATATGCCGGCGTTCCTGGCAGGCCACGGCGTGGCCCGGAGCCTGGCCCATCTGCTGCAGGTGCCTTTATATGAAACGACCCATCAGCATAACCATATGTTTGCGGGCCTGTGGTCTGCTGGACAACCTGTACCGGAACGGTGCCTCCTGGTCCATATTTCCGGCGGCACTACAGATCTGGTACTGGCAGAAGCAAAGGCTGCAGGCAGTCGGGAGGTAAACCTGACACCTCTGGGCACCAGCATCGATCTCCACGCAGGCCAGTTTATCGACCGGGTGGGCGTGGCCATGGGACTGCAGTTCCCCTGCGGCGCAGCCCTGGAAAAGAAGGGCCAGGAGGCAACAGCACCCTACGAGCTGCCTGTGTGGTCCAAGGATGGGTACCTGAGCTTGTCCGGTCCCTGTACGAAGGCTCTGAGAGCCCTGGAAGCCGGAGCAGATCCGACAGCCATTGCCTTGGGGGTAGAACAGGTTATCGCCAAGGGGTTAAGCAAGACCATCTATTATTGGTGTAAAGAAACAAAAGTCCAGACTGTGCTCCTAGCTGGAGGCGTCAGTGCCAACGGGGAAATCAGGCGTATCCTCCAGGACTATTTGGGCCGCAGGCAAGTGGCCCTGTGGGCTCCGGAGCCCTGCTACAGCGTGGACGGGGCCGTAGGGACGGCCTGGTATACCGTACTTTGTCATAGGCAGGTGACGGCATGATTTTCGGAAAAATCTATACAGTGTCGGAAATCACCAAGGTGATCAAGGGATTATTCCGCAAGGAACCTGTGTTTGCAAACCTGCAGATCCAGGGCGAAGTCAGCAACTTCAAGAGATACCCTTCCGGCCATTGTTATTTCAATTTAAAAGACGATAAGGGCATGATCAAATGCGTCATGTTCGCGGGGGCGGCCCGAAGGCTGAAGGCCCTGCCAAAAACCGGGGACCAGGTCCTGGGGGTAGGCCGCATCGACCTGTACGAACGGGACGGGGTGTATCAGTTCTACGTGGATATGCTGGTGCCCATGGGCGCCGGCAACCTGATGGTGGCCTTTGAACAGCTGAAGGCCAAGCTGGCAGCTGAAGGCCTGTTTGATGAGGACAGGAAGAAGCCCATTCCCACGTATCCCAAGACGGTGGGCATCGTCACCAGCTCTGCCGGAGCAGCGGTGCGGGACATCATCAACGTGTCCGGCCGCCGGGATCCTTCTGTGAAACTGCTCCTGTACCCGGTCAAGGTCCAGGGCACGGAGGCCCCCCCGGAAATCGTCCATGCCATCAAATTCATGAACGCCCACAATCTGGCCGATGTGCTGATTGTAGGCCGGGGCGGCGGCTCCATGGAAGACCTGTGGGCTTTTAACGACGAACGGGTGGTGCGGGCTATTGCAGCCTCCAGGATTCCCGTCATCTCCGCCGTAGGCCACGAAATCGACTTTACGCTCAGCGATTTTGCAGCGGACCTGCGGGCTCCTACACCGTCGGCAGCCGCAGAACTGGCTGTGCCGGAACGGACCGGGGACAAAGAGAAACTGGAGAAGCTGTACAAGCGCCTGCTGCGCAGCATGACTTTGCCCCTGGAAAACAGCATGACCGTCTACAGCCAGCTGGATAAACGGCTGGTGCGGTCCATGGACAGCCTGCTGGAAAAGAAGCAGACGGCTTATGAACAGCTGGCCGGAGCCTGGGTCCTGGCCCATCCGGAGCGGTTGTGGGAAGCCGGCAGCCAGACCCTGGACCTGCTGACCCAGCGCCTGGTGAAGGCAGGAATCCATGTGACGGATGGTCCGGAGCATAAGCTGACGCTGTTGACGACGAAACTGACTTCCCTGGACCCGAAAGCGGTCCTGCGAAGAGGCTATACGATTACCGAGACAGAACAGGGCAAGGTCCTGCTGGATGCAGCGAACCTTCAGCCCGGGGACAAGCTTATTACCCATTTTGCAGAGGGCAGTGCCGTATCCCAGGTGGTCACGAAAGGATAAATCATGGTGAGAAAAAAAGCAGTGGCTCCTTCTTTTGAAGAGGGCATGAAACGCTTGGAAGAGATTGTGGAAAAGCTGGAAGGCGGGGACCTGCCTCTGGATCAGTCCGTGAAGCTGTTCGAAGAGGGCATGGGACTGAGCCGCAGCTGCGCCCAGCAGCTGAAGACCGTCCAGCAGGATGTAAAGAAAATTGTAGAAAACGACCAGGGAGATGTGACGCTGGCCCTGTTTCCTGAGGAGAAGGAAGAATGAATTTAAAAGAGTACTTGAAAGAACGCGGTGCACTGGTAAATGACTTTTTGGCCAAACGGCTGGGTGTGGACAGCATCTCTCCCGTGGACAAGGCTATGGAATACTCTGTAACGGCCGGAGGCAAACGGCTGCGGCCCATCCTGCTCATGGGCTCTGCTGACGCTCTGGGCTGCGATGGCACGAAGTTTGTACCGGTAGCAGCCGGCTTAGAAATGATCCATACCTATTCCCTGATCCACGACGATCTGCCCAGCATGGATAACGATGATTACCGCCGAGGCCGTCTTACGAACCACAAGGTGTTCGGGGATGCTATGGCCCTTTTGGCCGGTGACGGCCTGCTGACACAGGCTTTTGAAGTGATTTTGGAACAAAAGGGCGTGGATCCTGCCACGCTCCTGGAAGTGGTCCATCTCATTGCCAAGTGTGCCGGTCCTGCAGGCATGGTAGGCGGCCAAGCGTTGGATATTACCTCTGAAAACAAACAGCTGACCTATGAAGAAATGAAGCAGCTCCATGAAGCCAAGACCGGGGCTATGTTCATTGCTGCGGTCCGCAGCGGCGCCCTGTTGGCCGGTGCTGACGACGTATCCCTGGCCGCTCTGACGAAGTTCGCCGCTCTGTTCGGCCTGGCCTTCCAGATTACGGACGACATTATGGACGTAGTGGGGGATGCAGCCGTTATGGGTAAGCCCGTAGGCAGCGATGCCAAGTTGAATAAATCCACGTACGTCTCTTTGTACGGTCTGGATCAAGCCCGGGCTATGGCAGCCGATACCCTGGCCCAGGCAGAAACGGTGCTGGAACCCTTCGGTATGAAGGCAGAACCGCTGCTGGAAATCACCCGGCATATGATCAATCGGCAAAAATAATCCACAGAAAGGACAGTTGGTGATGAGTCTGCTAGAAACCATTCAGTCACCTGAAGACCTAAAACATATACCAGATTCACAACTGCCTGCTCTGTGTGAGGAAATCCGGCAGCTGCTGCTGGATGTGACCAGCCAGAACGGCGGCCATCTGGCACCGAACCTTGGGGTGGTGGAACTGACCGTAGCGCTTCACAAGGTGTTCTCCATGCCCCGGGATAAGATTGTCTGGGATGTAGGGCACCAGTCCTACGTCCACAAGATTCTCACAGGACGGCGGGAGGCATTCCAGACCCTGCGGCAGTACAAAGGGCTGTGCGGCTTTCCGAAACGGACGGAAAGCGAGTACGACTGCTTCGGTACGGGCCATTCCAGTACGTCTATCTCGGCGGCGCTGGGCATTGCCTGTGCCCGGGACCTGGCCGGAGAGGACTATAACGTTATCGCGGTCATCGGGGATGGGGCCCTCACCGGCGGTGAGGCCATGGAAGGCCTGAACAACGCCGGGGATCTGCACAAAAAGCTCATCGTGGTCCTGAACGACAACGAGATGTCCATTTCCAAAAACGTAGGGGCACTGTCCTCCTACCTGACGGAGTTGCGAACGGATCCTACTTATTCCAAGGTAAAGGAAGATGTAGAAGGCTTCCTGAAGTCCATTCCCTCCATCGGCAAATCCGTAGCTAAGGCGGTGCAGCGGGTCAAGGACGGGTTCAAATACCTGTTCGTGCCCGGTATGTTGTTTGAAGATTTTGGCTTTAAATATCTGGGACCGGTGGATGGCCATGATCTGCCGGCTCTTATGGAAACCTTTGAAAAAGCAAAAACCCTGAACGAGCCCGTACTGATCCACGTGCTGACGAAAAAGGGGAAGGGCTACGGGCCTGCGGAACGGCATCCGAATATCTTCCATGGTACGGGGCCCTTCGACCTGGCTACGGGCCAGAAAAAGGCCAAGGCCGACGCACCGATTTCCTATACGAAAGCCTTCAGCCAGGCACTGGTAAAGCTGGGAGAGACCCACAAAAACGTAACGGCCATTACGGCGGCTATGCCGGAAGGCACGGGGCTGGATGCCTTTGGCAAACGGTTCCCGGACCGATTCTTCGATGTGGGTATTGCCGAACAGCATGCGGTGACCATGGGGGCTGGTATGGCGGCCAACGGGTACCATCCCGTAGTGGCTCTGTACTCCACCTTTGCTCAGCGGGCTTATGACCAACTGCTCCACGACGTAGCCATGCAGAACCTGCCTTTTACCCTGTGTCTGGACCGGGCCGGTCTCGTTGGAGACGATGGGGCCACCCACCATGGCAATTACGATCTTTCTTTTTTGCGCATGATGCCCAACCTGGTCATCATGGTGCCGAAAGATGAAAATGAGCTGCAGCATATGCTGAAGACCTCTTTGGAATACGCAGGACCCAGTTCTCTGCGGTATCCCAGGGGCAGCGGGCTTGGCGTGCCTTTGGACCAGAATCTGGAAGCCCTGCCCATAGGCCGCAGTGAACGGCTGCGCCAGGGCCGGGACCTGGACATCTGGGCTGTAGGAACCATGGTGTGGTCTGCGTTGCAAGTGGCAGAACTCCTGGATCATCAGTACCATCTGACGGCCGGTGTCGTAAATGCCCGGTTTGTGAAGCCTCTGGATGAGCAGGCTCTGCTGGAAGTAAGCGCCCGGGTACCTCTCATTGCTACGCTGGAAGAAAATGCCATAGCCGGCGGTTTTGGAGAAGGGGTGCTGGCCTGCCTGAACAGCAGGAATCGTGTAGCTCAGTGCCATGTATTGAATCTGGGTATCCCTGACGAATTCGTACCGCACGGGAAGCGGGACCTGCTGCTGAAGGATCTGGGCCTGGATCCCGCAGGAGCGGCTGCCCGGATTGCTGAAGAATATCACTCCTTACAGAAAGAGAAGGCTGAGCCATGAAGAAAGAACGCTTGGATGTATTCCTAACTGAACAAGGCTATTTCGAAAGCCGCAGCAAGGCTCAGGCCGTCATCATGGCCGGTGAAGTCCTGGTCAATGACCAGAAAGTGGACAAACCGGGCACCATGGTGAAAGAAGATGCGAAAATCACCCTTCTGGGCAAGAAGATGCCCTTTGTCAGCCGAGGTGGGTATAAACTGCAGAAATCCCTGGAAGTATTCCCTATCTCCTTAGAAGGAAAAGTGGTAGCGGACCTGGGGGCCTCTACCGGTGGCTTTACGGACTGTGCCCTGCAGCACGGAGCCGCCAAGGTCTTTGCCCTGGACGTGGGCTATGGCCAGCTGGCCTGGAAGCTGCGGCAGGATCCCAGGGTCGTGAATATGGAACGGACGAACGTGCGGTTCCTGGAAGCCGATTCCCTGGGAGAATTGGTGGACGCCGTGACCATCGATGTGGCGTTCATCTCCCTGGACAAGGTCCTGCCCAGCGCTTTCAAAATCCTGAAAGCCGATGGCATCCTCATCGCCCTGATCAAACCGCAATTTGAAGCGGGGAGAGAGAAAGTGGGGAAAAAGGGCGTAGTGAGAGATATCGCCGTCCATCAGGAAGTTATCGAGAAGGTCCTGGGACAGGCCCGGGAAATAGGCTTTGTACCGCTGGGGCTGGACTTTTCGCCAATCCGGGGACCGGAGGGCAACATAGAATATCTACTGTATGCAGGTAAAGCAGGGGAAGATAAGGTAACGGAGCAGGATATCCTGCAGGTGACCCAGGCCTCCCACGATACGCTGGAGAAATGAGGGGATGTAGCAATGGAACAGGTACGGATCGGAATCTTTCCCAATCTGCCTAAATCGCACGTCAGGGCAATTCTGCCCAAGCTGGCGAAATTCTGCAAAGACAATGAGGTCCATATCCTTTTTCCCAAGGAAATCGCAGCTCAGTATGATGTACCGGGCTACGACCAGGAGGATCCGGCCAGCCTGAACAAGCTGACCATCGCCATGACCCTGGGTGGGGACGGGACCATGTTGTGGGCAGCTCATTACGTGACGCCTCTGAATATTCCCATGCTGGGCATCAACATGGGGAAGCTGGGATTCCTGACTGAGGCTACGGAGACGGACCTGTATCCTATCCTGCTGAAGGTCCGGGACAGCGACTACACGCTGGAATCCCGGAACATGCTGCAGGTGACCATCTGGGATGGCAAGACGCTGCTGAAAAAGGCTCATGCCCTGAACGATGTGATCTTTGTGACCACGGATCGGTCCAGGCTGGCCAGGCTCAGCGTCCGGATTGCAGGAGAACGGATGGACAGCGCGCCTTCCGATGGCCTGATCATCGCTACGGCTACCGGGTCCACGGCCTATTCCCTGTCCGCAGGGGGGCCTGTAGTGAATCCCAGGCTGCCGGCGGCGGTGGTAACGCCGATCTGCCCCCATGCCCTACACGCCCGGCCCTTGGTGATTCCCATCAGCGACCAGGTGGAAATCGGCATACGGCCTCCTTATGAGACCATTTTGGTGTCGGCGGACGGTATCCCGGTCAGCCATTTGGAAAATCAGGAAAGGGCCATCATCGAAAAGAGTCCCTTTAACGCGCATTTTGTAAGGATCAATCCATTGACATATTATGAAACCTGGCAGCAGAGAATGTTAAAAAACGAAGGCCAGATCAACCTGTAGGAGGTGTCGGGGGAATGAAAGTATCGAGACAGGAAGCTATCAAGAACATTATCAAGAATCAACAGATTGAGACGCAAAGCGATTTGGCCGAAGCGTTGAAGCGGGCCGGATTTAATGTGACCCAGGCCACGGTATCCCGGGACATCAAGGACATGATGCTCATCAAGATCCCTGATGAAGAAGGCCATTATAAGTACAGTTTTCCTACGGAAAACAGCAAGATCCTGACGAAGGAACGGCTGGAGGATACTCTCCGTTTCTATATCCTGACCATCAGTTCGTCCGACAACCTGATCGTCGTCCACACGCTGCCGGGCACGGCCCAGGCTGTGGCTTACTCCCTGGATCACCTGAACTGGCGGGAACTGTTGGGCACCATCGGTGGGGACGATACGGTGCTCCTGATTGTAGACGGGAAAGACAATGTGGAAGCCGTGAAGAAACGGCTCATGCAGAAAAAAGGCTGATGTATGCTTACTTCATTGGAAGTCCATAACTTTGCCCTCATTGAAAACCTGCGGGTAGAATTTACTCCGGGTTTCAATGTATTTACCGGGGAAACCGGTGCGGGCAAATCCATCCTAATAGATGCCTTCAGCATCGTGCTGGGCAGCCGTGCCTCCGTGGATTATCTGCGCCAGGGCGCTGCTGCCTACTGGATCCAGGCTGTGTTCGATATAGAGAACCAGCCTGCTGTTCAGGCTGTGCTGAAAGAATTGGACCTGGACGGTGAGGAAGACCTGCTGTTTTTGCGCCGTAAGGTCACAGCCCAGGGCAAAAGCCAGGCCTTTGTGAACGAGCACCAGGTGCCCGTCCACGTGCTGTCCCGTCTGGCCAGGCTGTTGGCGGATATCCACGGCCAGCATGAGAACCAGACCCTGCTGGCTCCCGGCGCGGCCCTGGCGATTGTGGACCAATGCAGCAAGGAAATTCCTTCTATGCTGCAGCAGTATACAGAACGCTATGCAGCCTACGAGGCGGCAGCCAAAGAGCTGGCCTACTGGCAACAGAAGGACAACCACCAGACGGAGGAACTGACCCGGCTGGGGGATGAAATCAAAGAAATCCAGGAGGCCCGGATCCGTCTAGGGGAAGACGATGAACTGCGGGCCCAGGTCAAAAAGCTCCAGCATCAGGAAAATATCCTGCAGGCCATGGGCGAAGCCTACCGGTATCTGGACGGGGACGAAACCGGCGGCGTGCTGCAGGGCATTACCGGTGCTATGGACGCCCTGGACCAGGTGCTGGAATATGCCCCGGAGCTGGCCCATTACCGGGACGCCATGGATAATGCCTGGCAGACTCTGGAAGATGTGCGCCAGAGCCTGGGAGAAGAAAAGGAAGCCGATTCCGACCAGCAGGAAGTCCTGGCTCAGGCTCAGGAACGGCTGGACATGCTGTATCATTTAAAACAGAAATATGGAGGCACGTTGGAAAAGGTCCTGGCCTATGCAGAACGTGCCCAGAAAGAATATAATGCCCTGCTGACTCTGGACAGTACCCTGCGTCGTCTGGAAAAGAAGACGAAGGAGTTGTATGCCTCTGTGCAGCAGCAGGCAGATGCCCTGACAAGTGCCCGGCAAAAGGCGGGAGACCGGCTGTGCAAGGCGTTGCTGCCCCACATCCGGGATCTGGCCATGCCCCAGGGCCGTGTGGAAATGGCCTTTACGAGGCTGCCAAAATGCGGACCTAAAGGACAGGATGAAGCCCAGTTCCTGTTTTCGGCCAACCGTGGCATGGCTTTAAAGCCCCTGGGGAAAATCGCTTCCGGCGGCGAACTGTCCCGATTTGCTCTGGCGTTGAAAACCGTCATGCTGCACCATCTTGGTGTACCTACCATGATTTTCGATGAAATCGATACCGGGGTAGGGGGCGTAACAGCCCAGAAAATGGCGGAAAAAATGGCTCTCATTGCCCAGGAACGGCAGGTGCTGTGCATTACCCACCTGGCCCAGATTGCTTCATTTGCGGATCAACACCTGTTCATCCGGAAATCTTCCACGGAAGATTCCACGGTAACCAGCGTCCAGGTCCTGGACCTGGAAAGCCGGATCCAGGAAATCATGAGGATGACTGGTGGCACGAATACCTCCGCTTCGGCCAGGGAGAATGCAAAAGAATTATTGGCTATGGCTGACAGATATAAAGAGAATAGCAAGGAGATGGCTTTGGAATGAAACTGATGCATGACCCCAGATTGGATGAAAAATCACTTTCTACGTCCTCCGCTTTTGAAGGGCGCCTGCTCCACGTCATGGTGGATAAGGTGCAGCTGCCCAACGGCCGCACGTCTACCCGGGAATACGTGAAACATCAGGGTGCAGTAGGTATCCTGCCGGTCTATCCCGATGGCAGCATGGTCTTTGTGCGCCAGTTCCGCTATGCCTTAGGGGCTGTCATTTATGAGATCCCGGCAGGGAAACTGGAACCGGGAGAAGAAATCTTTGCCAGTGCCAAGCGGGAGCTGTCTGAAGAGACGGGTTTGGAAGCTGATGAATGGGTGCCTTTAACGTCTACGGTCACCACTCCTGGCTTTACCAATGAAACCATCCACCTGTATTTGGCCAAAGGCCTGCATCAGGGCGAAAAACATCCTGATCCCGACGAATTTCTGGATACTGTTACATTTTCTGAAGAAAAAGTGAAAGAAATGGTGCGAAATCAGGAAATTTTTGACGCGAAATCCTTGGCTGCTTTACTTGCGTATTTCTTGTATAAAGACAAAGAGTGAAAAAATTAAATAATGTTCCTGTAAAATTAAAAAAAATTGTAATGCTTATCGAAAAAGTGTGCTATAATATCCATAAATTCTATTGGTTTTATATCTTGTTGAGGGGGAACAGAAAATGGATGTACTCAAGGTTTCTACAAAGTCTAATCCGAATTCAGTAGCAGGTGCTTTAGCAGGCGTATTAAGAGAGAACGGCAAGGCCGAAATTCAGGCTATAGGTGCCGGTGCATTGAACCAGGCAGTAAAAGCGATTGCTATTGCCCGGGGTTTCGTGGCTCCCCACGGAATGGACCTGGTGTGTGTTCCCGCTTTCATCGACATCAACATTGATGGTGAGGAACGGACTGCAATCAAGCTGCTGGTTGAACCACGCTGAAGCAGGCAAAAAAAATTCCGGTACAGTGATTCCCTGTACCGGAATTTTTTTGTGATAGTTTGAATTAAAATTCGTTTATTGTGCGCTCCCTCAGGACATGAAAACTGAGGAATTACTTCGATACTATACGAATATTATTTAGCAAACAGCTTATCAACGTCCACCTTTTTATCCATCATGCCGGATTCTACCAAAAAGTCCTGGGTGCTCTTCAGGGAAGCAATGGCTTCCGGGGTGACGGTCATGGAGAAGTTGTACAGGCCATACATATCTTTTACAGCCTGGGTGGGCAGATCCGTAGCTTTAGCCGCCATTTCCAGAGCTTTGTCCTGGTTCTTCTTCATGTAGTCCAGAGTCTCTTTTTGAACGCTCAGGAACAGGTCCACCAAGTCTTTATGGTCTTTGTAGAATTTGCCGCTGACAGCGGTAACCGTGAGGCCGGACACCAAGCCATCGCCGGAAGTGACCACGTGCAGGCCTTTCTTTTCTCCGTTATAGGCAGCAGGACCGGCCATGAGGGCGCAGTCAGCACTGCCGTTTTCCAGGGCTGCCAGAGCCTGGGGAATGCCCATGGACACAAATTTTACATCCTTCATGGTCAGGCCGCCCTTTTTCAGATAAGCAGCCAGCAGTTCGTGGAGGATGGTGCCTTTAGGACCGGCAATGGTTTTGCCTTTCAGGTCGGCAGGGCTCTTGATAGCGGCATTCTTGCTAAACAGTTTGAAGGCCTTGGGAGCCTGGGAATACAAGCTGACGATCTTGATATCGTTGCCGTTGGCGGCACTGAGCAGGACGGAGGAACCACCGACGCAGTTCAGGAATTGGATATCCCCGCTGGCCAGGGCTGCAGTCTGATCCGCCCCGGATGTGATGGTGGAGTAGGAGGCAGTGATGCCTTTTTCCTTAAACTTCTTTTCGAAGCTTTGTTGGGCCTTTTCCACAATGGAAGGCACGTTCAGAGGTGCTTGCACGTAAGTGATGCTGACTTTCTCCACAGAGGGAGCTTTTGGTTTCTGGGCAGCTTTCTCACTGCCACAGCCGGCCAGGAGACCCCCTACCAGCAGCAGGCAGCTGGCGGCCATAGCCATCAAAGTCGTTTTCTTCATAGTTTCAAATCCTTTCAAAATTTATTTTATGTCAACGCAGCAAGAATGCTGCGCTTCATAGCAATGGAATCCGGGCTTAACAGGTCCCGATGGGAAGGCGGCGTGCTCAGGGTTTTGTCCCAGGCAATGGTGCCTTCCTTTAAGATTAAGATCCGACTGCCCAGAGTCAGGGCTTCATCCACATTATGAGTGACCAGGATGAGGCCCATATGGAGCTTTTCCTGCATATGGATCATTTCCTGCTGCAGCTGGCCCCTGGTGAAATAATCCAGGGCTGCAAAGGGCTCGTCCATAAGGATCAGGTCGCTGTCCATGGCCAGGGTTCTGGCCAGTGCCGTGCGCTGCTGCATGCCGCCGGATAATTGGGAAGGGTATTTATCCGCCGCTTCTTCCAGCTGGACCAGGGCCAACAGCTCATCCACTCTTTTTCTATCTTTCTGATGAGCCAGTCCCAGGGCGATGTTTTCCCGGCAGGTAAGCCAGGGGAAAAGCCTGGCTTCCTGGAACATCATGCCCAGCTTCAGATTTTCGGGATAGGTGATGGCTCCGTTATCAGGCTGTTCCAGTCCTGCCAGGATCCGCAGGAACGTGGTTTTGCCACAGCCGCTTTTGCCTAAGAGGACGGTACAGCTGTGGGCAGGCAGCCGGAGCTGCAGGTGGGACAGGATGGTTTTGGGGCCGTAACTCTTGCTCAGATTGTCAATCAGGAGATTGTCCATGGCTCAGTTCCTTTCGTAAGGCAGCAGCCAGTATTTCAACAGGGAAAACAGGCCATCTAAAACCAGACCCAGGATGCCGATGGCCAGGATGCCGATAATGACCTTGTCGCTGCGGCTCATGGCCTGGGCATCCAGGATCAGATAGCCGAGACCTGTATCCGCCGCAATCATTTCGGCTCCGATAATTGCTCGCAGGCTGTAGCCCATGCCTACCTTCATGCCGGTCAGGATGCCAGGTAAGGCTGCCGGGAGCCGGATATGCCAAACCTGCTGCAGGGGGGTGTATTGCAGCATGCGGCCGACTTCCAGCAGTCTGGCATCACACCGTGCAAGGCCGTCCTCCATGTTGAGATACATGGGGAAAAAGCTGGCCAGAACGATGATGATGGTCTTAGGCAGTTCCCCGATGCCGAACCAGAGAATTAGCAGGGGAATAAGGCTCAGAGGGGGTACGTGGCGGAACACTTCTAACAGGCCGCTGTACCAGCCTGTAAGTCCGGGAAACAGGAAGCCCAGAGCGCTGAACAGGCAGGATAGCAGAAAGGCCCAGCCAAAGCCCCACAGGATACGCTTTAGGCTGATGCACGCGTGGTGATATAGCTCGCCACTTGCCTGCATTTTTTGAAAGGTCTCCCAAACGCGTTCCGGAGAAGGCAGGATATAGGGAGTCCAGATCTGCCGGCGGCAGGCCAGTTCCCACAAGGCGAAGACCAGCAGGAAGGAGAGCAGCAGCTTTGCTGCGTTACGCTTGCTCATTGGAGACTTTTGCATAGGCTGTCTTGGCGGAGACGCCCGGCAGCCTGCCGATCCGGCCGGACAGGGTGCTGATGATGTCCTGAGGCGCATCCATGACCACGCTGATGATCTGGATGTTCCGTTCCCGATAAGGGAGGCCCATACGGCCGATGATGTATTCTCCATTGTCGTGGAGCAGCTGGTTCAAGGCCTCTACAGAGTCTTTGTTTTCTACAATGATACCGATAATAGCTACGCGTGTTTCCATGTTTGTTCCTTTCATAAAAAAGCCGCATCTTAAAGATGCGGCATGATCGATAAGCAAGTCATGGTTCCGGCATCTTCCATCGCAAGAGGCTTTTGATGTGAGATGAAATCAAATCGTATCAAAAGATACTAACTATCAAAAAAAGTATACGTCATTCTTGTGGCCTTGTAAAGCTGGAACCCTGAGCCTGACCAAGATCGATACACATGCCCAGCCAATATTTTTTGCGCTTCTCGTAGTTACGGAGTATAATAGATAAAATAACGTCATGAAAAGAAAGCGTGATTTGTATGGCAGCTGCAGGCAAGGGTTCCTATGCCGATAAGGAAGAAGCAAAATATCATAAGATGCTGGAAAGCCCGGTAAAACCGCTGATCCTGAAGCTGGCTCTGCCGGCCATTATCAGCATGATGTGCACCAGCTTCTATAATATGGCGGACACGTATTTTGTCAGTAAGCTGGACACGTCGTCTACGGCGGCCGTAGGAGTGGCCTTTGCTACTATGGCCATCATCCATGCCATCGCCTTCTTCTTCGGTATGGGCTCGGCTAATTTTATGGCTAGACGGCTGGGAGCTCACGACCGGGAAGCAGCTCATGCCATGGCGTCCACCAGCTTCTTTTATGCTTTTGTAACGGGTTGCCTTATCGCAGTCTTTGGGAATATCTTTGTCAAGCCTCTGGCCCGACTCATCGGCTCCACGGAGACCATCCTGCCTTATGCCATCAGTTACATGAGCATTATCCTGTGTGGTGCACCCATCATGATGTGCTCCCTGCTCATGAATAACCATTTGCGGCTTCAGGGCAGCGCCGCTTTCGGTATGGTAGGCATTACCCTTGGGGGCTTCCTGAACGTGTTCCTGGACCCGCTGTTTATCTTCAAGTTTGATCTGGGCATTGCCGGGGCCGCTTATGCCACGGTGCTGAGCCAGTTTGTCAGCTTCTGTGTGCTGTTTTGCATGACCCGTCAGGGTGGCAATATCCCCATTCATCTGAAAGAAATCCATCCTTCTGTGTATCTGTTTAAGGAAATCGTCGCCGGCGGAGCCCCGTCCCTGGTCCGCCAGGGCACTCAGAGTGTGTCTACTATTTTCTTGAACGTAGCGGCAGGCGCTTTTGGGGACGCCGCTATAGCGGGCATGAGCATCGTGACAAGGCTGAGCTTCTTTGCGGCCTCCGTAGTCATCGGCTTCGGCCAGGGGTATCAGCCGGTGTGTGGCTTCAGCTATGGGGCTAAGAAATACGCACGGCTGAGAGAAGGCTTCTGGTTTGCCGTGAAGTCCGGCATCACATTCTCTTTACTGGCGGCTACCATCGGCTACCTGTTTGCACCCCAAATCCTGGAACAATTCCGGGATGATCCGGCCGTTATCGCTGTAGGCACGGCTGCCTTGCGCTGCCAGTGCCTTACGTTCCCTTTGATTCCCTTTGTCATCATTTCCAATATGAACCTGCAGACTACCCGCCAGACCGTAGGGGCCATGATGGTAGCAGCCGGCCGCAGTGGTATTTTCCTGATCCCGCCGCTGTTGGTGCTGCCCAAGCTGTGGGGCGTAGGGGGTCTGGTTTGGTGCCAGCCTATTTCTGATACCGGTGCCTTCCTCCTGGCTGCTGTGCTTATGAGGAAGTTTTTGAAGAGTTTGCCGGAATAGTAGCTTGTGTGAGATGACAGATGATATAAACTTTAGTAAGATGATAGATGATAGAAATTAGATGATAGATGCATAAGGAACCCACCACCGTTGCAAGCAACGGTCCCCCGCCCTTGAAAAGGGCGGACAGAAATCGGAATTGCATTAATCCTTCTAAATGAATCTGTCTATTGACAAGCAAGCTTCTAACCCCCGACAACAGGTTCTATCATCTATCATCAATCATCTCTCTTTTGTACCAGAACTAACAAAAGCTACAAAATAATCTATTGACTTAGTGCTTCAGTTGTGTTAACATAATCAAGTAACCAAGTAGAGGCCACCTGCTTCTCACCTTGCGGCTATGCTCGACAGGGTCAATGATACTGAATTGTAACGGGTGGACTTTGGTTCGCCCGTTTTTATTTTTCTTTATCCTATGTGGAGGTGAATTGTCATAGCCAAAGAAGAATTACGGATTAATGAAGAAATCCGTGCAAGAGAAGTCCGTGTGAATGCTGCCGACGGGGAACAGCTGGGAATCATGAGCCTGCGCGACGCGCTGGACCTGGCCGAACAACGGCATCTGGACCTGGTAGAGATTGCTCCGAAGGCGAAGCCTCCTGTCTGCCGGATTATGGATTACGGTAAGTATCTGTATGAACAGCAGAAGAGAGAAAAAGAGGCGAAGAAGCGCCAGAGAGTGATCGATGTGAAGGAAGTCAAACTTCGCATCCGCATTGAAGAACATGACTTCGATGTGAAAACAAAGAATGCCATCCGCTTTTTACAAGGCGGTGACAAAGTAAAGGTCACCATTATGTTCCGGGGCCGGGAACTGACCCATCCGGAACTGGGTGAAGATTTACTGAATAAAATGGCTGCGAAGCTGCAGGACGTTGCAGTTGTCGAAAGAAAGCCGAAACTGGAAGGACGCAACATGATTATGATTGTTGCTCCCAAAAGTGCCAAACAATAAGGAGGATGTCCAATTATGCCTAAGATGAAAACCCGCAGATCTGCTGCTAAACGTTTTAAAGCTAC
>OMUE01000025.1 GCA_900314165.1 uncultured Acidaminococcus sp. | reverse complement strand
TCCAAAACCTGGGGTTTCGGGTTTGGGCAGTGTCCAGAGTTCAGGGTACAGTTTACGTGCAGAGCACACTGACGTCTGACGTCTACTATCTGACATCTCTTAATAGGGATTTTACAAAACGCCTTATTAAGCGTAAAATGTGTGATGGACATTTGTTTAAGAAGGGAGGCAGGGAAATGGCAGGATGGAGTATTTTGCAAAAGGGTTCTCTGGAATTTGGCTGTTTTCCGGCCTTGGAACAGTATGGCGTTGTCCATGGCTTTACGTGCCGCCAGGGTGGGGAAAGCGATATCATTCCCGGGACTCTGAACATGGCTCTTCACGTAGGGGATGACCGGTCAAAAGTCCTTCGCAACCGGCAGAGGGTGGCAGAGGCTTTAGGCTTTTACCTGGAAAATACAGTCACCTGTGCCCAGGTCCACGGTACGAATGTTGTACCGGTGAACCATGGTCAGTCCGGCCGGGGCTCTTTTGCTTTAGAAGATACGATTCCTGATGCGGATGGCCTTATTACAGACTGCAAGGGACTGCCTCTTATGCTGTTCTATGCGGACTGTGTGCCCGTACTGCTGGTGGATACGAAAGGGCCGGGAATCGGCGTCGTCCACGCAGGCTGGCGGGGCAGTGTAGGCCGCATTGTCCAGAAGGCTGTGGAGGCCATGGGACAGGCTTATGGAACGCTGCCGGAAAACCTTATGGCAGCTATTGGCCCTTCTATCGGGCCCTGTTGTTATGAAGTGGATGAGCGGGTCCGTGAAAAAGCGATGGACTATCCTGACTGCTTTACGCCCCATGGGGACGGCCATTATCTGCTGGACCTGTGGAAGCTGAACCGGTTACAGCTGACGGAAGCAGGCGTTCCGGAACAAAATGTCCTGACTGCAGGCGTATGTACCTGTTGCCATGTAGATCAGTTCTTCTCTCACCGGAAGGAAAAGGGAAAGACCGGTCGGCTGGCAGCGATCCTATATCGAAAATAAAGGAGTTGGAAGTTATCCATGATCGAGGATAAACTGGCTGAAGTCCAGGGCAAAGTGAAAGAAGCTCTGGCAAAACGGACGGAAAAGAAAGTCACTGGGGATGATGTGACGATTCTGGCCGTAACGAAGAATCATCCCGCAGATGTGATTACAGAAGCTCTGGAGGCAGGCCTTACGGACGTAGGAGAAAACCGGGTCCAGGAAGCCATGCACAAACAGGCTGTATTGCCGAAAGCCGGCGTGTGGCATCTGATCGGCCATCTGCAGACTAACAAGGCAAAACATGCAGTGGAGCATTTCGACATCATTGAATCTGTGGACAGCGTGAAGCTGTTGGAAATCCTGAACAAGTACGCAACAGAATTAGGTAAATTCCAGGATATCCTCCTGCAGATCAACGAAGCCGGGGAAGAACAGAAAAGCGGCTTTGCTCCGGAAGAATTCCGGGCTGTGATTCCTACTCTGAGTCAATATGCAAACCTGCGGGTCCGGGGTGTCATGGTCATTGCCCAGGCTACGGACAATGTAGAGGAGACCCGGCCGGTGTTTGCTGCAGGGTATCAGGATTTCCTGAAGCTGAAAGAAGCTCTGGCCACGGAGGACTGCAATATCCTTTCCATGGGTATGACCCACGATTACTGGGTAGCTGTTGAAGAAGGGGCCAACGAAATCCGGGTTGGTTCGGCATTGTTCGGTGCAAGAGATTATTCACTTAAATTTTAGGATGGGTGGCTTACATGAAATTTATCTATAAGATTTTGGCATTTTTCGGCATTATGAAAGGCAATCACGAGGAAGAACAGGAAATGGAACAACAGAAGGAACCGGGCAAGGTAGTGCCTATGTTTGGTTCCGGCAGTTCTTCCTGGAAGGACTCTTACAAAGAGCCTTCTTACAAGGAACCGTCTTTTGACGAACCGGCTCCCGCTGCTGAGCCGGAAAAACCTGCAACCCGTCCCGGGGATAAGGTGCTGTCCATGCCTGTGAACCAGAACGCTGTCAGCGTCGTTGTAATCGAACCCATCGATTTCAACGATTCCCAAAAGATGGCGGACTATCTGTGCAAGAATCAGCCGGTGGTCATCAATTTTGAAGATACGGATCCGGATACCCGGAAACGCATTATCGACTTTGTCAGCGGCACGATTTACGCATTGGATGGAACCCTGCGGAAGATTGGCCGGAATCTGCTTGTCTGTGCACCTCCCAATGTGGAGATTGATACAGAGAATACGAATTATGTAAATGAGGAGGGGAATAACCCATGGGAGAGATAAATAAGAACATCGCATTCATTGGCTGCGGTGCTATGGGTGGCGCAATTCTGAAAGGCATCCTGGCTGGGGGCCTGGTGAAGAATACGGACGTAACGGCCGGCGTGCCTACGGCTAAGTCTCAGGCTTTTCTGAAGGACACTTATAATATTACGGTGACCGGCAGCAACGAAGAGGCTGTGAAGGACGCAGACTGGGTTGTGCTGGCAGTGAAACCCCAGATGGCTAAGAAAGCGGTTACCCCTTCCGTAGTGGCTGCTATGAAGAAAGACGCTGTCATCTTGTCCATTATGGGCAGCTTCGATCTGGCAATGCTCCACGAACTGGTTCCAAACCATCCTATTATCCGTTCCATGCCTAATACGCCCTTGTCCATCGGCATGGGCATGACGGCTATTACGGCAGGGGAGGATGTAGCCGAAGAAGATATGGCTGTAGCGGAAGCCATCTTTGCTTCCTGCGGCGAAGTAGTCCGGGTGGATGAAAAGGCTATGGAAGCCATTACGGCCATCAGCGGCTGCGGCCCTGGCTATATGTTCATTGTGATAGATGCCCTGGCTGATGCAGGCGTCATGGCTGGTCTGCCCAGAGCCCTGGCCATCAAGCTGGCTTCCCAGACCATGGCTGGCTCCGGTATGATGGGCATCAAGACGGGACTGCATCCTGCCCAACTGCGGGATCAGGTGACGTCTCCCGGCGGTACTACCATTGCCGGTATTAAAGCATTGGAAAATCATGGCGTGAGAGGAGCGTTCTACGATGCAGTGCAGGCCGTATTGGACCGTAGTGCTGCATTGAAGAAATAATATGGCAGATCGTGACAAAATCTTAAGGTATTTCAAGGCTGGAGGAGATGCGGAACTGGCAGGGCAGCTGCTGGATCTGGCAGACGGTGCCAGGAAGAGCCGCCGCTACAAAGTCAGCGGATTCCTGGATCCTCATGGCCTGAATGTAGCAGAAATCATTGGAGCTAACTTTCCCAATATAAAAGTCGTGCAATCCGGAGGTTTCCTGAATGCAGAACGCATGCGGGCAGCTTTCGTCAGCGAAGAATTCTATGGGGAGCCGGACTTTGCCATTGCGGCCCTGCAGGTCACCTGGGACAAACGGTATTACGATATCAGTCACCGGGACGTGCTGGGGGCCTTTATGGGCCTGGGGTGTGAACGGGAAATCCTGGGAGACATCGTATTTAACGACGATGGCTGCCAGCTGGTCATTGACGCCCCTATGCTGAACTTTGTAGAATCCAATTTGTTGAAGATCGGGGCAGCTACAGTAGAAGTCAAAGAGATTCCATTGACGGAACTGAAAGAAAAAGAGCAGAAAATCAAGCTGATTTCTGCTACGGTAGCGGCTTTGCGGCTGGATGCAGTAGCAGCCGCCGGCTATGGGGTATCCCGCAGCCGGATGGCCGACGAAATCAAAGGCCAGAATGTGCGGCTGAACTGGCAGGAAGCCAAGAGTCCCTCCCAGACTGTGAAAGAAGGGGACATTATCTCGTTCCGCAGCCGGGGTCGGGTTGAATTGTCCGAAGTCCGCGGCACTACGAAAAAAGGCCGTTTTGCTATTACAGTAAAGAGATATATTTGAGAGGATGACTACCTGTGATCATACTGATCCGGCATGGAGAAGCAGACCATCATGTACAAAATCTGACAGGCGGGTGGACGGATTCTGCCTTAACAGAGACCGGACGCCAGCAGCTTCAAAAAATAGCCGATTTATTGGGCAAGGAATTTGACGGCCACGCTGCTCCTTATATTGCAGCCAGTGACCTGGTGCGGGCTAAAGAAGGAGCGTCCCTCATCGGAGAGGCTCTGGGTGGCGTGCCCGTTCACTGTTATAAATTCCTGCGGGAGAAGAACAATGGCCGTGCTGCAGGGCTAACTGTGCCTGAAGCCAAGGCTTTTTATCATCCTCCTGTGACAGGCCGGGAACTGGATCACGTGAATTACGATGGAGGGGAGACCCGCCGCACTTTTTATGAACGGACTGTGGCTGGCTTTAAAGAGCTGGTTCGTCGTCCTGAAGATCTCATCATCGTTTCCCACAAGGGCGCTATCCAGAATATCCTGTTCTATTGGCTGGGATTAGATATAGAAGAAGTGGCTCAGAAAAAAATTTCTTTTGACATTCGTCCTGCAAGTATGACGGTTTTAGGGGTCAATAAGTGGGGAGAACGGGCAGTATTTGTGTTAAACGATACCGGATACCTGCAGGGAGCACAAGCTCTTGATTTGTTCAGCTACCCATTTGCAGGACAGGGGCCCGCCTTTTAAAAAATCAGGCTGTATGCTATAATTAGTAACTGTACGATACAAGAATTTTAGTCAGGACGCTAGTGGGAGAATGTAAATGAAGAAATCCGTTATTACTGTTGTGGTTTGTGGTTGTCTTTTATACGGAGCACCTGTATATGCAACCCAGGGAAGAGGTACGTTCATTACCCCCCGGAAGAAGTCTGTGTCCACGTCTGCCTATAGCAGCGGGGAAAAAGGCGGGGTTCGGTATAACCGTTCCTATGGGGCAAAGGAATCCATTGGGAATGTGTATGCCTATCGCAGGGATTTCGGCAAAAGCAACTTGCGCAAATGGAGCAGTACTCGGGGTATGAATACGCCCTGGAGTGTGAACAATACTACGGATACCATTCATTTCAAGAGCTCTACTATGGCGTTCCTGAATCATCTCAATAATAAAGCCCGGGAAGCCGGCGTGCATTTTGTCATCACCGGTGGCGCAGAACGGGGCTACCATGCTGGCGGCACGTATTCCCATGCCAATGGCTACAAGGTGGATATTTCCGATATAGGCATCTACCGTGGCAGCAAGGCACACAGAGTGCTGTACAGTGCTCTGGCACCCTTTAAACACAAGATCGTCCACGAATGGGATTCCAATCATTTCGATATTACCATTTATCCGAAGAATTACAGAGGTTGAACCCACCACCGGCTACGCCGGTCCCCCGCCCTTAAAAAGGGCGGACTTTTTTATCTAATCCCTAAATCCCTAACCCCTAAAAAAAGTTCTTGACAAGTTTTCTCTTTTTCCCTATAATAATGACTGTTGAGATTCCCCGATAGCTCAATGGTAGAGCACTCGACTGTTAATCGAGTTGTTGTAAGTTCGAGTCTTACTCGGGGAGCCATTTAAAAGTTAGCCGGACATTTGTCCGGCTTTTTTTAGATATGAGTCATTTAGATTTGAGGTGTTTTATTTGGCAGGTATAATCAAAGCAGATCCGGCAAAATGTGTAAAATGCGGCATCTGTTCCAAAGTATGTCCCAGCTGTATTATTGAAATGGGTGAAGATGGCCCTATCTGTATTAATGACATGTCCTGCATGTCCTGCGGCCATTGTGTTTCTGTCTGCCCTACTGGCGCGTTGATGAACTCCCGCTGCCCCTGGGATGAAACGGAACCTATCCCCATGCCGGTCTTAGACTCTGCAACTGCCATGAACTTCCTGCGTATGCGGCGCAGCATCCGGAATTTTACGGATGAACTGGTCAGTGAGGAGAAACTGAAACAGCTGCTGGAAGCCGGGCGGTATGCGCCTACGGCAGCTAATTCCCAAGGCCTGTATTACGTCGTAATCTCTGACCCTGACCTGATCCATCAGATTATAGAAGCAACTGCTGCCTGGATGCAGGAAGAAATCGACAACCATTCGCCCCGCCGCCGGTACTTTATGAAAGTGCTGGAAGTCTATAGAGAACGTAAAATTGACATCATCGGCCGCAATGCCAGACAGCTGATTTTCACCTTGGCCCGCCGGCTGAATGTGACGGGTGTAAGCAACTGTGAGCAATCCCAGGCTTATATTGAATTATATGCTCCAACAATCGGCCTGGGGACTACGATTATGGGCTTTATCCAGACCTGCTGCCAGGCAGATTATAAACCTATGCGGGAGCTGCTGCAGGTGCCCAACAAGCAGGTCATCGTAGGTTGCATGTTGGTAGGCTATCCCAAGTACAAGTACCACCGTCTGGTGGACCGGCAGCATCTGAAGGTGGAGTTTAGATAAGGAGTAATGAAAATGGTTCCGGGAAAGACAATCATCAGCGAAGAGGTGTTTGCCCAGCTGGTGAAGGTTGCTGTAGATAAAGTAGACCATGCAGAGTTGGCCGAAGAGGCAGGTTCGTCCTTCCGTTATCTGGCCAAACGCATGACGGATAAATTTACGTATCCCATCGATGTAAAGAAAAGTGATGCAGCTGTAGAAGAAAACGGCACGGTGACGAAAGGCCATGCTTCTTTCGAAATCCGCATCAACGTAGAATATGGAAGCGCGATTCCTGATGTGCTGGAAGACCTGCGCCAGGCCATTGTGAAAGAAGTCGTCTTCATGACGGATTACCTGGTGGACTACGTGAACGTCATTGTAGTGAAGCTTCTGGATAAGAAAGAAGAAGCTGCAACTGAGACGGTAGAACAGGAAGCTGAATAACGACATACGCACGAAAAGCCGCGAGTGAGAACTCGCGGCTTTTCGTGCGTATGTCGTCCGTCTGTTTCCTCTGTCGTCCGTCTATTTATTAGTCAGCTGCTCCAACGCCACGCTGGCTTTTTTGTAGATCAGGAACGTCAGGAAGGAACAGATGGCGTATTTTATTAGATTGAAGGGCAGGATGGTCAGCAGCAGGAAATCGTTCAAGGTGTGGACCAGAGGATTAGCAGCGGAGGCCATCTTCAAGATGGTTTCCAAGGGAATATGGTACAGTTTTACGTACATAGGAATGGCAAAGTATTGGTTAGCCAGCACAGCAAAGAAGCTGGCAACCAGGGAGCCAGCAGCAAGAGCTGTAAGGGCTCCTTTTTTTGAGCGGTGCAGATGGTAAAACACGGTGGTAGGCAGCACAAAGGCCAGGGCACATACCAGGTTCTGGACCTCGCCCACAAAGGCACTGCTGCTGCCAACCAGTACGATCTTGATCAGGATTTTTACCAGTTCTGTCAGACCTCCTGCGGCAGGACCCAGGAAAAAACCGGCAAACAAAGCCGGCAGGTCGGAGATTTCAAACTTCATATAGGCCGGTGCAAAGGGCAGTGGGAACTCTATGGCCATCAGAATAGAAGACAGGGCTCCCAGTACAGCGATAAACACGAGAGCACGAGGGGTAAGGGCACGGTTCATAATTAGCTCCTTAAAAAATAGCTAAAATTGGAATAGACTTCGTAGGGGCAGCACCAGACTTTTTGCGATAGCAAAAATGTCGCCTGTGCTGACCGGGCTCCACTGGCGATATTTTCGACTTGCTAAAAAGGCTTCGAAAAATCTTGTGGAGCCCCTACGGGTCTATACTGCAGTTCATTATATCATCATTATAGCAGTGACAGAAGACAAAATATATTGTAAAATTTATAAGATAAGACTAGTGCGTTAGAAAGGGTAGACGTATCCTATGAGTAAGCAATTGATTCTTAATGCGGATGATTTTGGCCGGCATCATCTGATTAATCAGGCAGTTGTCCAGGGCGTGGAACAGGGCATGCTCCGGTCCGCTACAGCTATGGTAATGGGGGAGGCGTTTGAAGAGGCTGTGGCCATTGCCAAGGCCTATCCCCAGTTAGGGGTAGGTATTCATTTTACCCTGGTGAACGGGCGGCCTGTGCTGCCACAAAAAGAAATTCCGTCCCTGATTGACCCTGCTACAGGAGAATTTTATCCAAATCACGGTGTATTTGTAAAACGGTTCCTCAGCGGCAAAGTGCATCTGGAAGATGTACGGAAGGAATGCGAAGCCCAGATGGAAAAATTCCTTTCTTATGATCTTGTGCCCACCCATGGGGACAGCCACCAGCATATGCACGTACTGCCGGGCATTATTGATATCGTGCTGGATATCCTGCACAGCCACAGCATTAACCGGATGCGGATTCCGGCTATTCCGGTCACCTTATCGGCTACCCATTTCAGCAACCTGGGTGAACAGGTAGGGCGGACAGGGCTCCATGTCCTGGCAGAACGGGCCAGAAAGAAGGCTAAAGCTCTGGGATTTGCGGTACCGGACCATTTTGGAGGCATTGTGGCAGGGGAAGCTGTGTCCACGGCGGCCCTGCGGACATTAATCCTTCATCTGAAGGAAGGCAGCACGGAGATTATGCTGCACCCGGGCACGGACAACAGCGTACTCATTCCTGCTACAGAATGGGATCATGATTTCCAGGCAGAACTGGCAGGTATTGTGGACGAAAACAATCGGAAACTGGTGGACAGTGAACAGGTCCAGCTCAATAACTTTAAGGATTTGAAGTGGTGAACGTAGAAAGGAACGGACTATGATCTATACAGTTACATTCAATCCATCGCTGGATTATGTGGTAGCGTTGGACAAACTGCAGGTAGGTTCCATCAACAGGACGAAGGACGAAGATTTATTTCCCGGAGGCAAGGGAATCAATGTTTCCCTGATTTTGCAGGCCTTAGGCGTACCCAGCAGGATCCTGGGCTTTAAGGCAGGCTTTACCGGGGATGCGCTGGAACGGATGCTGGCAGCCAGAGGCTGTGCGTCTGAACTGCTGCCTGTAAAAGATGGCTTTACCCGGATCAATGTGAAAGTCAGAGGCCGTGTGGAAACGGCTATCAACGGCAAAGGACCGGCCATTACAGAAAAAGATCTGGACCGGCTGCTGAAAAAATTGGAACAATTAAAAGCAGAGGATATCCTGGTGCTCAGCGGCAGCGGCCCGGCAGGGTGCAGCCCGGCTTTATATAGAGAAATCGCCATGCTTATGGGAAAAAAATGCGTGCCCTGTGTAGTGGATGCGGAGGGAACTTTGCTGCAGAATGCCCTGGAAGCAGGGCCTTTCCTGGTGAAGCCTAATAGAGAAGAATTAGAAGGCTTGCTAGGCAGAGCGTTAGCTACGGAACAAGATTTGCTGGCTGGCATCCGGGAACTGCAGGAAGCAGGAGCCAGAAATGTGCTGGTGTCCCTGGGCAGCGAGGGAGCCCTGTTGGCTGACCGGTACGGCAAGATTCATAAGGCCAAGGCACCGGAAGGAAAGGTCGTCAATACGGTGGGATCCGGCGATAGTATGGTGGCCGGGTTCCTGGCAGGTTATGTACGGACGAAGGATTATGCAGAAGCCCTGCGCTGGGGCGTGTGTGCCGGCAGCGCAACGGCTTTCAGCTTGGGATTAGCTACAAAAGAAGATATAGAACGGCTCATGAAAAAGGGGTAGGATCATATGCAGATTACAGATTTACTGAAACGGGAAAGTGTCGAACTCAATGGTTCAGCCGGTTCTAAAAAGGAAGCGCTGGAAAAGATGGTCCAGCTCATGGTGAACCAGGGCAATATTGCGGATCCTGAAGAGTATAAGAAAAAGGTGTTTGCCCGGGAAGAAGAGGGCAGCACAGGCGTAGGGGAAGGGGTGGCTATACCCCATGCCAAAACGGCAGCTGTCACAAAGCCGGGCCTGGCTTTTATGCGCTGTGCCGATGGGGTGGAATTTGATTCCCTGGACGGCCTGCCGGCCAAGTTGTTCTTCCTGATTGCGGCTCCTGACAGCAAGGATAATGTGCACCTGGACGTATTGAGCCGCCTGTCCACCCTTCTGATGGACCCGGACTTTATTGACGGTATCATGGCTGTGGACAGCGTGGATGCCTTGTACGATCTTATTGGGCAGAAGGAACGGGAAAAGTTCCCGGAAGAGTTTGAGAAAACAGAAGAGGCTGGTGCCGAAGCTGCCGGGGCAGAAGCAACCGGAGTCGAAGAGGCTGGAGTCGAAAAAGAAGAGCCGAAGGGGTTCCAGGTGCTGGCAGTTACGGCCTGCCCTACAGGCATTGCCCATACGTACATGGCTGCAGAAAGCCTGGAGCAGCACGCGAAAAAGCGGGGCATCACCATTAAGGTAGAAACCAACGGCCAAAGCGGCGTGAAGAACCTGTTGACAGCAGACGATATTGAACAGGCCGAAGGCATTATCGTTGCCGCAGATAAATACGTACCCATGAACCGGTTTAAAGGCAAACGGGTGGTCATTGTCAAGGTAGCGGACGGTATCAACAAAGCGGACCAGCTGCTGGACGAAGCTCTCAGCGGCAACGCTCCTGTATTTGAAGGAGAAGCCCAGGGTGCAGGGCCTCAGGAAGCGGCTGCCGAAGAAAGCGGCGCCCGGAAGACCTACAAACATCTGATGAATGGCGTGTCCCATATGCTGCCCTTCGTCATTGGCGGCGGTATCCTCATCGCCTTGGCATTCTTGTTCGATATGGGTGCTGCCGGCACCAGCAAATTCGGCAGCAGCACACCTCTGGCGGCTTTCTTCAAAAACGTGGGCGGCTTGGCCTTCAGCTTCATGATGCCCATGCTGGCAGGTTTCATTGCGGCCAGTATTGCAGACCGCCCGGGCCTTTTGGTAGGCTTCGTAGCCGGTGCTATGGCTTCTACCGGGGGCAGCGGTTTCTTTGGAGCCCTCGTCGGCGGCTTTGCGGCAGGGTATCTGATCCTGTTCCTGAAGAAGATGCTCTCAGCACTTCCGGAATCCTTGGAAAACCTGAAGCCCATCCTGCTGTATCCTGTTGTGGGCCTGGCTATTATGGGTGTCTTGATGGTCTATATCATCAATCCTGTCATGGGTGCCGTGAACCAGTGGGTGAACGGCAGCCTTATGGCTATGAGTGGCGGCAGCAAGGTCATCATGGGCCTGATTCTGGGCGGTATGATGTCCATCGACTTTGGCGGACCTCTGAATAAGGCAGCCTACGTTTTCGGTACGGCGTCCCTGGCTGCAGCCGATGGCAGTGCTGTAGCCTCTCCCTTCATGGCCTCCGTCATGATCGGCGGCATGGTGCCTCCTTTGGCCATTGCTATTGCCTGCCGGCTGTTCCCGAAGAAATTCACGGCTCAGGAACGGAGCTCCTCCCTAACGAACTTCGTCATGGGCCTGTCCTTTATTACCGAAGGAGCGATTCCCTTTGCGGCAGAAGATCCTACCCGGGTTATTCCTGCCTGCGCTGTAGGGGCTGCCCTTGCCGGTGCCCTGTCCATGGCCTTTGGTTGCACGGTGCCTGCACCTCACGGCGGTATCTTTGTGCTGGGCGTCGTTCAAAATTGGCCTATGTATGTGGCAGCGCTGGCTGCCGGCAGCGTAGTAGGCGCCGTATTGCTGGGGATTCTGAAGAAGAACAAGGCGTAAGAGAAACGTCAGACGTCAGACTTTAGACGTCAGTGTGCTCCGCACGCACACCCCCACCACCGGCTACGCGAACCCACCACCAGCCTTGGGAGCGAACCCACCACCGGCTTCGCCGGTCCCCCGCCCTTGAAAAGGGCGGACATAGAGGAAGCTGACAGCTCTAATGTGACTTGCCCTTGAAAAGGGCGGACAAAGGGGAGGCTGGCAGCCTTAATCAGACTTGCCCCCGCTGAAGCGAGGGGGCAGTGCAGCGCACACTTGTCTTTAGGTTAAAATCACTTTAAACCCTACGACAAGCAAATTTCTAACCCCTGACAACAGGTTCTATCATCTGTCATCTATCATCTTTATCAAGTCCGCCGCAGGCGCCTTTTCACTGTTCACTGTTCACTTTTCACTTTTCACTTTTCACTTCATTTTGTCATCTATTTTAAGGAGGTCATATTATGGTTAAATTTACGTACACGATTCAAGATCCGCAAGGTATTCACGCTCGTCCCGCAGGTCTGCTGGTGAAGGAAGCAGCCAAATTCAAATCCAAACTCAGCGTCAGCGGCAACGGCAAAGCCGGCGACTTGAAGCGCATCTTCTCCCTTATGGGTATGGGCCTGAAACAAGGCATGGAAATGACCGTTACGGCAGAAGGGGCCGATGAACAAGAAGCAGCAGCTGCTGTAGAAGCCTTCCTGAAAGCCAATCTGTAAGGAGGTCTTTTATGAACCTCATTACAGGCAAAGGGGCATCCGCAGGCATTGCAGCAGGTCCTATCCTGGTGAAGCCTGCAGCTGCTCCCGAAGAAATCAAATTCCATACCAGCCTGGACCCTCAATTGGAATTGGCTCGGTACCACAAGGCCCAGGAAAAAACCATAGAACAGCTGGAAAAGCTGCAGGAAAAGGCTGCACGGGAAGTGGGCGATGAAGAAGCTGGTATTTTTGAAGTCCATGCCATGATGCTGCAGGATCCGGATATGGTGGACATGATCAAAGGGTTGATCCGGGAGGAAGGCTGCACGGCGGAAAAGGCTGTGGAGCAGGCCGGAGAGCAGTTTGCTGCAATGCTGGCTGCCATGGATGACGAATACATGCAGGCCAGAGCGGCAGATGTGAAAGCCATTACGCAACAGGTATTGGATGCCCTGGCAGCCAAAGGCGGCAGCTGGACAGAACTGCTGACTCAGCCTTCCATTATCTGTGCTGAGGACCTGACACCCAGCGAAACCCTGCAGCTGGATAAGAAGCTGATTTTGGGCTTTGTAACCAGCGGCGGCAGCGCCAATTCCCATACGGCCATTCTGGCCCGGACTATGAAGATTCCTGCCGTCGTCCATACAGGAACCACGATTCCGGAAGCCTGGAACGGCCATCTGGGGGCTATAGACGGGGAAACCGGAAGCTTCTATCTGGAACCGGATGGCCAGCAGCTGAATCTGCTGAAGGCCAAACTGGAACAACAGAGAGCCAAAGAAAATATCCTGGAACAATACCGGGGCAGAGCGACCCGGACGGCGGACGGCCGGACCATTGCCCTGTACGCCAACATCGGCCAGACAGAAGATGTGCCCCTTGTACGGGCTAACGATGGGGAAGGCGTGGGCCTGTTCCGCAGCGAATTCCTGTATCTGGGCCGGGAAGATTATCCTACGGAAGAGGACCTGTTCCAGGCCTATAAGACTGCTGCAGAAGCTTTGGAGGGTAGAAAGCTTATTATCCGGACCCTGGACATCGGGGCGGATAAGAAAGTGGGCTACTTTAAGCTGCCAGCAGAAGAAAATCCGGCCCTGGGCTTCCGGGCTATCCGGATCTGCCTGAAGCGACCGGAAATCCTGTACACCCAGTTGCGTGCTATCCTGCGGGCTTCTGCCTATGGACAGGTAGCCGTCATGTTCCCTATGATTATTTCTGTGGAAGAGGTACGGGCAGCTAAGGAACTGCTGCAGGCAGCAAAAATCAAGCTGCACCAGCAGGGTATTCCCTTTGACCCGGATCTGGAAGTGGGCATCATGATTGAGACGCCAGCTTCTGCGGTAATCAGCGACCTGCTGGCCCAAGAAGTGGACTTTTTCAGCATTGGCACCAACGACCTGGTGCAATACACCCTGGCTGTGGACCGGCAAAACGAGAGTTTGGAAGACCTGAGCAATCCGGGCCATCCGGCTGTACTGCGGCTCATCCAGATGACCATTGAGAACGCCCATCGGGCAGGCATCTGGGCCGGCATCTGTGGGGAAGCTGCGGCCAATCCCAAACTGATTCCCACGTTCCTGGCTATGGGCGTGGACGAACTAAGCATGGCTCCCGGCAAGATTTTAGCCGCCCGTCGGCTGATCAGCACGGTGAGCTGCAGGTAAATAGCTTGAGTACGTGTATACGTTCATACGTGTATACGTGAATACGAAAAAAACATAAAATAGGTATGTGCGGAGCACTTCGTATGCACGTATGCACGAAAAAACGTATGCACGGTGCAAAGACAACGAGGCAAACAAGTGATAGATCTGGATTTCAAGAAAGCGGTGGAGCAGGAGATAGCCCGCAACAGTGCGAAGCGGGTTATGCCCTTCTCTTACCAGGGAAAACAATATTTTATCAAGCGGAAGATGTCCAACAACAGGAACGTGTTCGCCAAGCAGAGCGTGGAGACCGCGTTCCTTTGCGAAGTCTACAAAATTCTGACGGTGAACCAGTATTTCCCCCTGGCTCCGGACATCGTGCTGCTGGACGATGCGTATTTCGTTATGAAAGCTGTGGGCAAGCCTATGCAAGGTGTGGCGAAAGAAGCGGAATTTGCGGATTGCCGGCTGGAGGCCTTCCACAAAGCCGGCATTGCCCTGGCCAGACTTCACGAAGCAGGATTGCACCACGGCCGTCCTGCCCTGCGGGACATTGCTTATGATAAGGAACAAGGCAAGATCACGTTCCTGGATTGGGAAAATGAAAAACGGTTTATCAAAGCCGATCCCCGGGTCATCGATTTCGTGCTGTTTATCCACAGTACGTTCCGGGAAAAATGGCATGGGGGAGAACTGCTGGACGAAGCCATGAAAGGTTATCTGGCCAGTCCCATGGGCCGGGAAATCCTGCGGCAGGCCCAAAAGCTCATCAGCGACCATCGCAGAGCCTTTATCCTGTGTAACCGGCTGCGGGGCTTTGGCTGGAAGGATGTTAATAGTCTGGATGATGCCAGAGATTATATTATGAATCTGCCGCAACTATAGCGGAAAAGGAGTGGTCCTATGAGTTTTGGTGCACGGCTTGAGGCCGTAGCTGCTTGTGTGCCCCAGTGTACGACCCTGGCAGATATAGGGACGGACCACGCCTATCTGCCCGTCCTGCTGCTGCAGCGGGGCAAAATCCAAAACGCTATAGCCGGGGACATAGTGCCGGGTCCCTGTGAAGCAGCCCGCAAAACGGTGCGCGACTATCACCTGGAGCAGGCGGTTGCTGTGCGCCAGGGCAGCGGCCTAACGGTCCTTTCTCCCGGCGAGGCGGAGGTCATTGCCATAGCCGGTATGGGAGCCGAAACCATGCTGCAGATTTTGGAAGATTGCCCGGCCGTCTGGCAACAGGCCAAGGCACTTGTGCTCCAGCCTATGAGCGACAGTGAACGGCTGCGCCATTGGGCCGAGGATCATGGCTGGGCTATAGAACGGGAAGACCTGGTAGAGGAAGCCGGCCGGATTTATGAAATCCTGCGGCTGGTACCCTGTCCGGGCTATCGTTATCCAGGTACCTGTTATGAGGTCGGCCAGCTGCTCATTGACCAGCACCATCCTTTGCTGGTGCCTTTTGTAACCCATATGATAGGAAAATACGAACAGCTTTTAAGCCAGATGGAACGCAGCCCCCGGGCTGTGGCCAGCGACCGCTATAAAAGCTTTCTGGACATAAAGAAAGAATTGGAGGGGATTCTGAGTGGAAACAGAAACGACGATTAAAGACATCTGCTTGTTTATGAATGAAGTGGCTCCTGTGACTTATGCGGAAGAATGGGATAATCCGGGCCTCTTGCTGGGCCATCTGGAAGCTCCTGTCCACAAGATTATGGTAGCCTTGGACCTGATGCCGGAAGTGGCAGAACAGGCCATCGAAGAAGAATGTGACCTTATCATCACTCACCATCCGTACTATTTCTCCCTGCCGAAGACCCTGGCAGTGACGGATACCAAGATGGAAGTGCTGTATGAGCTCATCAAACACGATGTGGCTGTATATGCTGCCCATACGAACCTGGACGCTGCCAAAGGCGGTGTCAACGACGTACTGGCGGCGAAAATCGGCCTGGAAGACGTGCAGGAGATTCCCCGGGACAACTGCCCGGAACAGGGCCTGGCCCGTATCGGCGTGCTGCCGGAACCGATGGCTATTGAAGATTTTGCGGCGAAAGTCCGGGATGCCCTGGGGGCGGATCATCTGACCTTTGCAGCAGGGGAAGAACCTGTCTTCAAAGTGGCCGTAGTCGGCGGCAGCGGTTCTGACTTTATGGAAGATGCCCTGAAAGCTGGAGCTGATACCCTGGTCACCGGGGATGTGAAGTACCACGTAGCCCAAAAGGCTGTGAACCTGGGGCTGAACATTGTGGACGGTACCCATCAGCTGACGGAAATGCCCGTGATTGACCATCTGGAAGAAGTCCTGACGGCCTGGGCAGAAGAAACCGGCCGTCATCTCCACGTGCTGCGGGCGGAAGAAACGAAAATCTTACAAAACGTATAAGGAGCGTTTGGCATGATCAAAGATTTGCAATTGGGAAATGCCATGGAACAGCCCTGCCTGGTCCGCTTGCAAAAAATAGGCACTTCTTCCAATGGCAAAGCCTATGCGAAAGGGCTGCTGGAAGATTCCAGTGGCAGTATTCCCTTTATCTGTTTCGAACTGGGTCCTATTAACCGGCTGCGGGTCATGGAAGCGCCTGCTCCCTATATCATTGGCGGCAAGGTGGACCTGAATAAATACTCTACGACCATGGCCCTGCAGGTCATCGTCCAGAAAGCCCAGGCTGTGGGCCCGGAAGATGATATCTCCATGCTGCTGCCCAGTGGCCACGTGGACCTGGAGAAATGTGAGCAGGAGCTGAAAATGTGGATGGCCCGGATTCAGGATGTGGGACTGAACAAACTGGTGAAGACCATCCTGTCCGGTGGTACCTATACGGCCTTCCTGAAGAATCCTGCGGGCATGCGGCTGCACCACGCCTATGTAGGGGGCCTGCTGCACCATACGGTGTCCATGACCCGTCTGGCCTATGCTATGGGCAAGGCTATCGGCGGCGTGGACATGGACCTGATCCTGGCCGGAGCCTTGCTGCACGATATAGGCAAGCTAAAGGAAATCTCCTCGGAATTAGGCTTCCCCTATACCACGGAAGGCCGTCTCCTGGGCCATATTTCTATCGGAGCTATGGAGATTGACGAAGTGGCACGGACCATTCCGGAATTACCGGCGGACAAGCGGCATATGCTGCTGCATATTATCCTGTCCCACCATGGGGAGCAGGAAAAAGGGTCTCCTATTCCCTGTGCTACAAAGGAAGCCTTCATCGTCCACTATGCGGACGAAGTGGATTCCATTATGAATCAATTTCACGAAAAAGAAACGAATGGGAACTGGGATTTCGACAAAATGTTACAGCGGTACTTGTACAAAGCTTGACGGAAAATGTTCTGTATGATACAGTTTGACACGTGAGTGCGAAAGATAATCGCGGCAGCGTAAGCTGATGAGGAAAGTCCGAGCTCC
>OMUE01000054.1 GCA_900314165.1 uncultured Acidaminococcus sp. | reverse complement strand
ATTGTGTTAGAATGGATGTGATCCATAGTGATTGCTCCTTTGTTGATGATTTCTCCAAAACCATTTTAACATGAAGCTTCACTATGGATTTTTATTTTTTGATTAACTGTTCAAGTTCATTTTACAACTGACCCTAGAAATTTTACCATATTCAGTGTAAAATAAACATACGACATATAGGGGGAGTGATGTGTTTTGAAAATTGTGACGTTTTTATATGAAAACGACGAACAGGTGGGCATTATTTCCGAAGACGGGAAATATGTGATTCCTGCCAACAAATTTACAGATATGTACGACCTGATCGAACATAGCGATTTTGATGAGATGCTGGGCATTACCCGTGTGGAAATGGGTGTCCTCCCTTTGGACAGCGTGAAACTGCTGGCACCTATTACGAAACCCAGACACGACCTGATCTGCCTGGGCATCAACTATAAAGAACACGATGATGAGCTGCCCGACGAATACGTACCGGAAAAGATTGTTGAGCGGAACGTACCGGTGTATTTCTCCAAACGGGTAAACCGCTGCGTGGATCCGGACGGCGTGGTGCGTGGTCATTTCAAAGTCGTAAAAGAACTGGACTACGAATGCGAACTGGCTGTCATCATCGGTAAGGACGCCTGCAATGTGGATGAAAAGGACGCCATGGATTACGTATTCGGCTACACTATCATCAACGATGTGACGGCCCGGGACGTACAGGTGGCCCACAAGCAGTGGTACTTTGGGAAGAGCCTGGATACATATGCTCCCATGGGGCCCTGTATTGTGACGGCGGATGAATTTGATTTCCCACCGGCCCTGAATATCTCCTGCAAGGTAAACGGTGAACTGCGTCAGAACAGCAACACCAAGTATCTGGTCCATGGGATTCCTTATATCATCAGCGAATTGTCCCACGGCATGACGCTGCAAGCCGGAACGATCATTGCCACCGGCACGCCTGCCGGTACCGGCATCGGCATGAATCCGCCTCAGTTCCTGAAACATGGTGATGTAGTGGAATGCACCATCGAAGGCATCGGTACGCTGAAGAATACGATTGAATAATAAAAAGGAGCTGTGAAAAAATGAATTTTTCACAGCTCCTTTTTATTGTCAGCATGGCTGACTTCCTTGCCCGCCGCAGGCGCCTCTTCGCTCTTCACTATTTTTTCACAGCCTCTTTTTTAGCATTTTCTCTTATGAACAAAACTCATGATTGATTAAAAATTATACACATAAATCTTTGCATATATAATTGAAGGAAAAAGATGAATCTTCAGAAAGTATCCTGCAAAAATAAAAAAATAAAAATAAAAGCTGCCTGAAAAGGCAGCTGATTTTGTAATGGTGGAACTAACTGGACTCGAACCAGTGACCCCCACGATGTCAACGTGATACTCTAACCATCTGAGCTATAGTTCCGATTGCAACGATGTTATTCTACCTGATAACGGGAAAGTTGTCAAGGGGCTTTTGAGTGGTAGAGAAAACCAAAACCCACCACCGTTGCAAGCAACGGTCCCCTCACCTTGAAAAGGGCGGACTCCAGCTAAGCCCCCATATTTTCTTTTTTGGCCGAACACAGTATAATGATACGTATAAGAAGGAGGGTATTTTCTTATGTTGAAAAAGATTTTGACAATTGCATTATGTATAGGCTGCTTTTTAGCAACAGGCTGTGGCGGCAAGAGCTCTGCTTCGGAAAAGGACGCGGCCCAGAATCTGAAGGGCCAGCGGGTCATTGCAGAATTTACTACGACCATGGGGTCCTTCCAGGTGCAGCTTGCTACGGATGCAGCTCCGAAGACCTGTGCGAACTTCATTAAGCTGGCAGATTCCGGCTTTTATAAAGATACCATTTTCCACCGGGTTATTGATGGCTTCATGATCCAGGGTGGAGATCCTAAGGGAAACGGTACCGGCGGCCCCGGCTATACCATTCCTGACGAATTTTCCAGCCGGATCATTCACGATGGCCCCGGCATCCTGTCCATGGCTAACGCTGGTCCCAATACGGGTGGCAGCCAGTTCTTCATTACACTGGAAGCTACGCCCTGGCTGGATGGCAAGCATGCAGCCTTTGGCCGGGTGATCCAGGGCCTGGACGTAGTAAAGAAAATCGGCAAAGTAAAGACGGACGCCCAGGATAAGCCTGTGGAGCCCGTAGTCGTTAAAAGCATTACCATCAAACGGTTATAACAGGGACAGGAGGAATCAGTTTGGCAGAACAGATGGAAAAACGCTTTTCCTTCCGGGATTCCCGGGAAATGGTGGCTGTGCTGGGAGAAAATGACGAATACCTGCGGCTGCTGCAAAAGCAGCTGTCCTGCCAGCTTATTGCCCGAGGCAACGAGCTCATAGCCCAGGGGGACGAACAGGGCATTGCCATGACGGAAAAACTGCTGCAGGAGCTGTTGTATCTTTACCGGCAAGGCTTGCCTCTCACGGAGCATGATATAAAATACAGCCTGAAGCTGGTTTTAGAAGGCCAGCAGGACCAACTCCATACCTTGTTTACGGATACCGTACTGACTACGTTCCGGGGGCGGCAGGTGAAGGCCAAAACCCTGGGCCAGTACCAATATCTGAAGACCATTGCAGAAAACGACATTACCATCGCTATAGGCCCTGCAGGTACGGGCAAAACGTATCTGGCCGTGGCTATGGCGGTAAAGGCCTTGAAGAATAAAGAAGTGGAACGCATCGTATTGACCCGTCCAGCTGTAGAAGCCGGAGAGAAGCTGGGCTTCCTGCCCGGGGATCTGCAGGAAAAGGTGGATCCCTATCTGCGGCCTCTGTACGATGCCCTGTACGAAATGCTGGGCATAGAGGTGTATCAGAAATACGTGGCCCGGGGAGCTATTGAAGTGGCACCTCTGGCTTATATGCGGGGCCGGACTCTGAATGATTCCTTCATTATCCTGGATGAAGCCCAGAATACGACGGCAGAACAGATGCGCATGGCCCTGACCCGGTTCGGTTTCGGCTCAAAATTGGTGGTTACCGGGGATGCTACCCAGATCGACCTGCCCAGTGGAAAGCAGAGCGGGCTGACCAATGCCGCCTATGTATTGCGGGATGTGCCAGGCATCGGCATTGTACGGTTTACAGAACACGATGTGGTGCGCCATGAAATCGTAGGGGCCATCATCAAGGCTTATGAAGCCTATGACAAGAAACGGGCCGAACAGCAAGCAAAGGAGAAACAACATGATAGTCACACTGGAAAATAATCAGGAAGAAATCCAGGTTCCGGAGGAACTGGAAGATACCCTGAAGAAAGCTATGGATATCGTAGCGAAAAAAGAAAACCTCCGGGATAACGCAGAAGTGGATATTACCCTGGTGGACATGGATGAAATCCACGAGCTGAATAAACAGTACCGGGGCATAGACCGGCCTACGGATGTGTTGAGCTTCGCCCTGGATGAAGGGGACGAAGAACCGGACGTGGAAGACGAAGAAGTAGAGCATCTGCTGGGAGACGTCATTATCTGCGCCCAGAAGGCTGTGGAGCAGGGAGAAGAATTCGGTCACGGGCTGACCCGGGAAATGACATACCTGGCCGTCCATGGCATGCTGCACCTGCTGGGCTACGACCACATGGTGGATGAAGACAAGAAAGTCATGCGGGCCCGGGAAGAAGAAATCCTGCGGGAACTGGACCTGGCAGAAGAAAAGTACGGTGGCTGATATGGATCAGGAACTGTTCGAAGCAGCAAAAAAGGCCCGGGAGAATGCCTATATTCCCTATTCCCACTTTGCTGTGGGTGCTGCAGTGCGTTCCGCAGACGGACGGATTTTCACAGGCTGCAATATTGAAAACGCTTCCTATGGCCTTACGGTCTGTGCAGAACGGAATGCCATCTTTGCGGCGGTAAAGGAAGGCGTACGGGAATTCCAGGCTTTGTGCGTGACAGCAGCTACGCCGGAGCCTGTATCGCCCTGCGGAGCCTGCCGTCAGGTGATGGCCGAATTCCACATCCCGGTAATCTATCTGACAAATGTGGAGGGCAAATGCCTGGAGACGACTTTGGACAAATTGCTGCCCTACAGCTTTGTGTTATAAAGGAGAATTATGGAACAACAACATGCAGTCCAACATCGGTCCGGCTACGTAGCCGTTGTGGGCCGGCCTAATGCGGGCAAATCTACCCTCGTGAACAAATTGGTAGGGGAGAAAGTAGCCATTATTTCGAACCGTCCTCAGACTACCCGGAATAGGATTCTCAGTATCCTCAGCACGGACAAAGCCCAGATTATCTTCCTGGATACGCCGGGGCTGCACAAACCTCAGGATAAGCTGGGAGAACACATGGTCCAGGCTGCAGAAAACGCCTTGAAAGACGTGGATGCCGTACTGTACGTAGTGGATGTGACGGAAAAGATGGGCAAAGGAGAGCAGCATATCCTGGAGAGGCTGAAATCTGTGCAGGTGCCTGTGATCCTGATCCTGAACAAGATTGACCAGCTGCCGGACAAAGAACGGCTGCTGCCTATCATCGATAAATTCCGGAAGGCCTATCCCTTCCATAGCATCCTGAGTTTGTCCGCCCTGACGGATACGGATTTTCAGGCCCTGCTGCAAGAAATTACTCAATGCCTGCCCTACGGGCCCAGCTATTATCCGGAAGACCTGTATACGGATCAGACGGAACGGACCATGGCAGCGGAAATCATCCGGGAAAAGGTCCTGCAGCTGACCCGGGATGAAGTGCCTCACGCTGTGGCCGTCCTGGTTCGGGAAATGAAGACCCGGGACAACGGCACGGTGTATGTGCTGGCGGATATCTATGTAGAACGGGATTCCCAGAAGGCCATCCTCATCGGCGCCAAGGGCAGCATGCTGAAGGAAATCAGCAAGCGGTCCCGGCTGGATATCGAGGAGTTGGTAGGCGGCCACGTGTACCTGGAGCTGTGGGTCAAAGTCCGGCCCAAATGGCGGGAAAAAGAGGGCGAACTGAAGCAGTTGGGACTTGCAGAGAAATAAGGCTGCATAGTATAATCTAATTTAAAGTGAAAAGTGAAAAGTGAAAAGTGAAAAGTGAAAAGTGAAAAGTGAAAAGTGAAAAGCGAAAAGTGAAGAGCGAAGAGCAAAGAGGCTGCGCTGCAGCACTTGGACTAAACTCTTTGCTTGGAATAGACTGGTAATCATAAGGAGAGATGTCTTATCGACTCGGGTCATTTATTGGGGCGGATACTGAAACCCATCTTGTATCCTTTTGCCTGGATTTTTTATCATCTGGGCAGCGGGCTGTATCATTTTATGGGTGTGGAACCCAGCGGCAGCGATGCCAGCCATTCGGAGGATGATATCCGGAAAATGGTCAGTGACAGCGAAAAAGGCGGCAGTATCGACCCTGTAGAAAGCAAGCTCATTGATAATGTGTTTGATTTTGCGGACCGTGTAGCCCGGGAGGTCATGGTGCCCCGGCAGGATATGATCTGCCTGTTTGTGGACGACACGGTGGAAGAGAATCTGCAGGTCATCAAGGAATCCGGCCATACCCGGTTCCCTCTGTGTCAGGAGGACCGGGACCATATCCTGGGTATGATCCACATCCGGGAGCTCATGAATGCGGATTATGAACAACCGGGCTTCGACTTGCGGATGATTATGCGGGAAATCGACGTAGTGCCGGAAAGTATGTCCATTGCGAAAATCCTCCAGCTCATGCAGCACAAGCATGTGCAGATGGCAGCCGTGGCCGACGAATACGGCGGTACGGCAGGCTTAGTGACCATGGAAGACCTGCTGGAAGAAATCGTAGGAGATATCCAGGACGAACACGATTCAGAAATGCCGGAAATCAATAAGATGCCGGACGGTTCCTATGTGTTCGATGGACTGGTGCTTTTGGACGAAGTATCCGAAATCATGGGTATCACCTTTGATGAACCGGAAGAGGATACAATCGGCGGCTACGTGTTCGGGCTCATCGGGCGGCAGCCGGAAGTAGGGGACAGTGTGGAAGCCGATGGCTGCAAATACGAAGTCCTGGATTCTACCGGTTTCCGGGTCCTGCGGGTACGGGTCATCCCTTTGAAAAAAGAACAGCAGAAGGAAGAGACTGTCCATGAGCAGTGATGTATTTCAAGATGAGGCAATCATTCTACGAGCAAAAAACTGGCAGACTGCAGACAAATATGCAGTCTGCTTTTGTCGTGACCATGGAAAAATCCCGTTTGTAGCCTATGGGGCGGCTTATCCCCGGAGTCAGAGCGGGCGCTTGGTGCAGCCCTTTGCCCATCTGTCCGTGACGCTGCTGCCGGGCCGGAAAGTGGCGACCCTGCGCAGCTGCGAAAGTCTGGAAATGCCTCTGCCTATGGATTGGGAGAACCTGGCCTATGGGGCTATCATTGGGGAAGCGGCGGATCAGCTGCTGGAAGAGGAACAGCCCCAGCCGGAGGTGTTCCAACTGCTTTTGGAAGCATTCCGGCTGCTGGGCAGGCGGAACAAGCGCCTGGTAACGGACAGTACCCTGTTAAAGCTGCTGGCCCTTACCGGGTTTGAACCCATCCTGGATGTGTGCACCAGCTGCGGAGAACCTGTTACAGAAGATGGTTATTTCAGCCTGGCCCAGGGAGGCTTTATCTGTAGTAACTGTGCCATGGATAAGGGCCTACCCATGAGCCTGGCTTCCAGAGATCTGATGCAGCATCTGCTGCATTTGGACTTTTCCCAGCCCCCGGACTTTACGGTGCGGGGCCGGGAACTCATGCAGGTGGAAAAAATCCTGTATGAATTCATTGTGTATCAGACGGACCGGCCATTGCGGAGCGTGGAATTTCTGAACCAGATGGAGAAACAGAGCCATGGATAACGTACAGCTGTGCAAATTAATCTTCCGGCAGCGGAAGGACTTGATTTTCTGGGTCGTGCTTTTGTTCAATACCCTGTCCACCTTTGTGGCTCCGGCTTTGGACTGGTACATTCCTATGAAGCTGATCCTGTTATTCTGGGTTGGCTCCGGGGTATGGCTGGTGCTGCCGGTCATCGAACGGCTGAAGAAACGGCGGAAGGCCTGGCATCTGGCTACGGTGGCCCTCGTCATCGGCAGCCTGTATCTGTTCCCGGAGGCCTGGCCCCAGAAGGTGGAATACCCCCTGCTGGAACTGTGGTTCCTGGTGACTATTCCCTTTACCTGGATCAGCGTCTGGCACTATTATGGCTGGCGGAAGATGTGCCGGCCCCGTGGTATCCTGTGGACCCTGTGGCCTATTTTGCTGACAGCAGGGGCGCTGTGGGCTGTGCTGGATGTGGACAAGGGAGCTCTGTGGGCGTCCTTCCTGCAGCAGTTGTTTTACCTGGCCCTGGGCCTGGAATATTGCCGCAGCGGTGCCTATTACCACCATCGGGTGATCTTTACAGGGGGACTGACGCTGGTTTCCCTGGGTTTTTGGAGTATGTTTGTGGCCTATGGATGGGTTTTGCCGGAGGCGTCCTACGTAGGCGTGTGGTTCTTGGGGTTGGCGGCCCTGGAGGCCTGCCTGCCCTTATTTAGCAGAGAATGAGGAGGGCAACATGAAACTTGTAACCTGGAATGTGAACGGGCTGAGAGCCTGTATGAATAAAGGCTTCGCGGACGTGATGGCAGCCGCAGACGCGGATATCTTCTGCCTGCAGGAGACGAAGATGCAGCGGGAACAGGCAAATTTCGAGTTCCCGGGCTATTATGAATATTGGAACAGTGCCGTGAAAAAGGGCTATTCCGGAACGGCAGTGTTTTCGAAGCAGGAACCTCTGAACGTGACCTATGGCCTGGGTCTCGAAGAACACGACCAGGAAGGACGGGTCATTACAGCGGAATATCCGGAATTCTATCTTATCAACGTCTATACGCCCAACTCTCAGCGGGGCCTGGTACGGCTGGACTACCGCATGAAATGGGAAGATGTGTTCCAGGACTATGCGGCAGAATTGGCTAAAAAGAAAACTGTCATTGTATGCGGGGACCTGAATGTGGCCCATCAGAATATCGACCTGAAAAATCCGGACAGCAACCATAAGAATGCAGGCTTTTCCGACGAGGAACGGGCCAAATTCGGACAGTTTTTAGAGCATGGGTTCATTGATTCCTTCCGGTATCTGTACCCGGATAAGGAAGGTGCGTACACCTGGTGGTCCTACATGTTCAAGGCTCGGGAACGGAACGCAGGATGGAGAATCGACTATTTCCTGGTGTCCGAATCCGGCAAGGACAAAATCGGTGACGTCATCATTCGCAACGACATCTACGGCAGCGACCATTGCCCGGTGGAGTTGATTTATAAGGAGTAGAACGACATACGATAGACGAATACGATAACAGACGGATGACGGACGACTGACGATAGAGGAACAAACTGGCATGAGCCAGTTTGAATATGTTCCACGCGCAGCGTGGTTCCTCTTTCGTCCGTCGTATGTCGTATGTCATCCGTCGGTTGTCTTCCGTCGCACGAGGAGGCAAACCATGGAAGGCGCATTTATCGGAGATATTGTGGGGTCCGTTTATGAATGGAAAGGGCGGAAGACGAAGGCATTTCCGCTGTTCAAGCCCCGTTGCCACGCTACGGACGATTCCTTTATGACACTGGCGGTGGCGATGGCCTTCCGGGAGGCGAAGGCTGCGGGCAGGCTGGACGAAGAAGCGTTTATCCGGCCTCTGCTTGTCAAATACATGCAGCAGCTGGGCCGTAAGTATCCCCACGCAGGCTTCGGTTATAAATTCAAACAGTGGTTGTTTGAAGACAATCCCCAGCCTTACGGCAGCTTCGGCAACGGGGCCGCCATGCGGGTGTCTCCGGCAGGCTGGTTCGGGGAGACTATGGAGCAGGTCCAGCAGCTGGCCGTGTATTCCTGCAATGTGACCCATAACGCAGAAAGTTCTTATAAAGCGGCAAAAGCCGTGGCCGGTGCCATCTTCCTGGCACGAAATAAAGCTGCAAAGCAGGACATTCGGGCTTATCTGGAACAATTCTATTCTTTGTCGTTTACGGTGGACGAAATTCGTGATACGTACCGCGGTGACACTACCTGTGACGGATCGGTACCGCAAGCTCTCGTATGTTTTCTGGACAGTACGGATTTTGAAGACGCCATCCGCAACGCCATCAGCCTCGGTGCCGATACGGATACCCAGGCCGCCATTGCCGGCAGCATTGCGGAGCCCTTTTATGGAATCCCAGACGGCATCCTGAAAGAAGGCAGGGCATTCTATACGGTGGAGATGAGGGAATTCCTAAAGGCAGCGAAGAGCGAAGAGTGAAGAGCGAAGAGGCGCGCTGCGATAGCATGTAAGCTTGTGTGAGATGACAAATGATAGATGATAGATGATAGAACCTGTTGTCGGGGGTTAGAAAGTTACTTGTCGATTGGACGGATTTGAATTTCAGGTATAAAAAAACCACCTATGTATCTTTTGACACACAGGTGGTTTTAGTTTGTCATAAAAGAACCCACCACCATCCTTACGGATGGTCCCCCGCCCTTGAAAAGGGCGGACTTTAAAGAGAACTTACGACAAGCAGGTTCTAACCTTCGACCTTCTGTTCTGTCATCTCACACAAGCCCGGCCGGAGGCCACTAACGTCTCATGTCTAACGTCTCTTATCCCGGGTTTCTTTCTCCATGCCTGCAATTACAAACAATCCTAAGGCAAACAGGAAGAAGATCAGGCTGGTGGCCTGGGCGCTTTTGAGGCCCAGGAAGAAGGGCTTTACGTAGTCGCCACGGAGAAATTCCAGGCAGAAGCGCAGGATGCTGTACAACATCACGTACAGGCAGCAGGTCTGACCCTTCTTCGGCTTTGTAGTCTGGAACAACAGCAGCAGGCAGAACAGGATGATGTCGATCTGGCCTTCCCAGACTTCTGCCGGCCACAGGGGCGCGGTGCCGTAAGTGCTGCGGGCTAGAGTGCCGGCAGGGTACACGATGCCGAAGTCCCCACCTGTGGGAGCACCAAAAGCGTCCCCGTTCAGGAGATTGGCCATACGGCCCACGGATTGGCCGATAAAGAGCGCCGGAGCAATGATGTCCAGCATCTCAATCCAGTCAACACCGTGTTTCCAGCAGTAGATGGCGCCACCGGTGACGCCGCCGATGATGCCGCCCTGGATGGCCATGCCCCCTTGCCACACGAAGGGGATTTCTAGCAGATGTTGGCTGTAATAGGCCCAGTCAAAGAAAAATACGTCCCACAGCCGGGCTCCTACCAGTCCGCAGAAGCCACCGTAGATGCCAATGTCCGGCAGGTACTTCTCCCAGCCCCGGCCATCCCGCCAGGCCAGGAAATAAGCTACGGACGTAGCCATGAAGATGGCCACGCACAACATAATTCCATACATGCGGATGGGAATATCACCGATAAAGAATAAATATTGATGCAAGAGGTTGACTTCCTTTCTTCAGGTTATACCAGCCGTACAGGCTTGAAATCCACGTAGTCCGAGGCCACCAGCACATACCGGGTGCCATCCCGGACACCCTGGAACAGATGCAGGAAATGGGCAGCATCCCCGTGGACGTGACCGTACACGCAGATATCCACGGCGTACTCCTTGCACAGTTCCGTAAAACCGCTGATTTCTTCCGGATTGTACAGGGGAGGGTAGTGGAGTGCCGCAATGATATGCTCTGCTCCCGCTGCCTTGGCTCCTTCCAGGCTCCGCTGCAGCCGGCCTACTTCCCGGTTGTAGATGAGCTCGTCATGCTCTGCAAAATTCGGCATGGTAGGCAGATTCCAGCCTCGGGTGCCACAGATGGCCGTATTCCCGGCCAGAAAGAACGTGTTGTGGAGAAAATGGAAGTTTTCCGGTACTGCTTCCTGCATTTTCTTCAAGGACGTCCACCAGTAATCGTGGTTGCCCTGGAGCACTACGATCTGTCCCGGCAATTGGGCGAGAGCGGAAAAATCCCGTTCTACAGCGTCCTTCAGGTTCATGGACCAGGAAATGTCCCCGCACAAAAGAACTGTATCCTCTGGCTGCACTACAGCCCGCCAGTTGGCAAATAATTTTTCCCTGTGATTCAGCCACTGCTCGCCGAATTTTTCCATGGGTTTTGTAGGAGGGTCTCCGGACAGGTGCAGATCTCCTATCGCATAGATAGCCATGGTTTGACTCCTTCCTGCGTTGACTTTATTTCATACGAAATATATAATGAACCTATTGTACAAGTAAAAAAACCCTTGTAATACTTCTATGTTACAGAATCTGCGAAACTTATGCAAGGCTTCGGAAGGGTTTTCTTTTTAGGAGGTATATTCATGGCTTTCAAAGAAAAGTACGAACCACATGAGGTGGAAGCCCGGTGGCAAAAGTATTG
>OMUE01000010.1 GCA_900314165.1 uncultured Acidaminococcus sp. | reverse complement strand
TATAATAAAAATCGCTAAAACGATAAACTAAATTGTTAAACTAAAACGTTTAACTCTTAAAACCGAAACAAAAATCGACAGATCCTTCCAAGAGGTTGACAGTCCCGCTGAGAAGCAACGGGGGAGCGGGAAGGATGTCCAGGAAGTAAAGGAGAGCATGATGACTAAGAAATTCAAGACTATGGATGGCAACGAAGCAGCGGCTTATGCGTCTTACGCATTTACGGAAGTGGCGGCAATTTACCCCATCACTCCGTCTTCTCCTATGGCGGAGCACGTAGATACCTGGGCTGCTCACGGCAAGAACAACATCTTCGGTACGCCGGTGAAACTGGTGGAAATGGAATCCGAATGCGGAGCTATCTCCGCTGTGAACGGTGCCCTGAACGCCGGTGTCCTGGCAACCAGCTACACGGCTTCCCAGGGCCTGATGCTCATGATCCCCACCATGTTCCGGATTGCCGGGGAACTGCAGCCGGGCGTTGTGCACGTAGCCAGCCGTAACGTAGCTACGAACGTCATCTCCATCTTCGCCGAACACAGCGACGTCATGGCCTGCCGGCAGACCGGTTTTGCCATCCTGGCCTCTTCCACTGTTCAACAAGCCATGGATCTGGGCGCAGTTGCCCACCTGTCCGCAATCAAAGGCCATGTACCTTTCCTGCATTTCTTCGATGGCTTCCGGACTTCCCATGAAATCCAAAAGGTGGAGCTTCTGGACTACGATGAACTGAAACAGCTGGTGGACTACAAAGAACTGAAGAAGTTCCGCGATCACGCTCTGAACCCTGAACATCCTGAACTGATTACCACCGGTGAAAACGACGATACGTACTTCCAACAGAGAGAAGCCGTCAACAGCTACTACGAAGCTCTGCCCGATGTAGTGGAAAGCTGCATGCAGCAGATCAACAGCATCACCGGCAAGGATTACCACCTGTTCAACTACTACGGCGCTCCTGATGCAGAGCGGGTCATCATCGGCATGGGCTCCATCGCCGGCACCGTCCAGGAAACCATCGACTACCTGACCGCCAAAGGCGAAAAGGTCGGCTACCTGGAAGTTCATCTGTTCCGTCCTTTCTCCGTAAAACACTTCATGAACGCTCTGCCCGCTACCGTCAAGAAACTGACCGTACTGGATCGGGACAAAGAAGCCGGCGCCATGGGCGAACCCTTGTATGAAGAAGTGGTCACTGCCCTGAACGATGTGAAAGACCGCAGCTTTAATACCTACGCCTGCCGCTTCGGCCTGGCCGGTAAGGATACTACCCCTGTTATGGTCATCGCCATGTTTGACAACATGAAGGTGGAAGCTCCTGCCAACCATTACACTATCGGCATCAACGATGACGTAACCCATCATTCCATCAGCTACGGCAAGGAAATCGACATCGTTCCGGAAGGCACTGTAAGCTGCAAGTTCTGGGGCATCGGTTCCGACGGTACCGTAGGCGCCAACAAGAACACCATCAAGATCATTGGCGACCATACGGACCTTAACGTACAAGCTTACTTCGAATACGACGGCAAGAAATCCGGCGGCCTGACCCGTTCCCACCTGCGCTTCGGCAAGGCTCCTATCCGGTCCCAATACTATGTAAAGAAGGCAGACTTCGTAGGCTGCCATAACCAATCCTACGTGTACAAATTCGATCTGGTAGGCGACATGAAAGACGGCGGCAGCCTGCTGATCAACTGCGAATGGACCGCCGAAGAACTGGGCAACCGTCTCCCCGGCAAACTGAAGAGAGATATCGCTCAGCATCACATCAATCTGTACATCATCAACGCTGTGGATATCGCCCTGAACCTGGGCCTGGGTTCCCGTTCCAACACCGTGCTGCAGGCAGCCTTCTTCAAGATTGCCAACATCATCCCCATCGATGACGCTGTGAAATACATGAAGGACGCCATTAAGAAGAGCTACGGCCGCAAGGGCGAAAAGATCGTCAACATGAATAACGCGGCTGTGGACGCCGGTATCAAGGAACTGGTGAAGGTGGATGTTCCTGCTGACTGGGCTGACGCTGCTGACGATGCAGCTACTCCTGACACCAGAGACAAATTCCACTACATTACCAACGTGCTGGAACCTGTCAACGCTGCCAAAGGCGATGACATCCCCGTATCCGACTTCCTGCCGTACGCAGGGGGCCAATTCCCTCAGGGCACCGCAAAATTTGAAAAACGAGGCACTTCCGTCCGGGTACCCCGCTGGAATCCTGCCAACTGCATCCAGTGCAACCAATGCGCTTATGTGTGCCCTCACGGTACCATCCGTCCTCTGCTGCTGAGCGAAGACGAAGTCAAGGCTGCTCCGGCTGATCTGAAAGCAAAAGACGCCATCGGCAAAGGCGCTGAAGGCCTGAAGTTCTCCATGGGCATCTCCGTCCTGGACTGCACGGGCTGCGGCTCTTGCGTGAACATCTGCCCGGCTAAGGAAAAAGCCCTGACCATGGAATCCCTGGACGAAGAACAGGAACAAGCCAAGGTCTGGGAATACACCGAAAGCCTGCCGGAAGTTCGGAATCCGTTTGGTACGAAGACGGTGAAGAACTCCCAGTTCAACCAACCCCTGCTTGAGTTCAACGGTGCCTGCCCCGGCTGTGGCGAAACTCCCTATGCCAAACTGGTGACCCAGCTGTTCGGCGACCGCATGTACATTGCAACGGCAACGGGCTGTTCCCAGGTATGGGCTACCTGCTTCCCCAGCATGCCTTACACCCTGGACAAGAAGGGCCATGGTCCTGCAGTAGGTGGTTCCCTGTTCGAAAACAACGCCGAATACGGCATGGGCATCTGGCTGGCTGACGAACAACGGCGTCATACCCTGCAGCTGCGGGTAGAAAAGATTGCTGCTGACAGCGATGATGAAGCCCTGAAGGAAGCTGCTGAAAACTGGCTGGCTAACTTCAACAACAAAGAAGACGCCCGGAAAGTAGGGGAAGCCCTGCTGACGGCTCTGGAAAACTACAAGGGCACGGCCGTAAAAGAAGAAGCCGACTATGCTCTGGAAGATAAAGATCATCTGGTAAAGAAATCCGTATGGCTGTTCGGCGGCGACGGCTGGGCTTACGACATCGGGTACGGCGGTCTGGATCACGTGATTGCCTCCGGCGCTGACGTGAACGTTCTGATCTTCGACACGGAAGTATACTCCAACACCGGCGGCCAGGCTTCCAAATCCACCCCGACCTCTGCGGTAGCTCAATTCGCAGCAGCCGGCAAGCGGACGAAGAAGAAGGATCTGGGCATGATGGCCATGACCTACGGCAATGTGTATGTAGCTCAGGTGGCCATGGGTGCCAACATGCAGCAGACCCTGAACGCTATCAAGGAAGCAGAAGCTTACGATGGTCCCTCCATCATCATCGCTTACTCTCCCTGCATCAACCATGGCCTGCGCTGCGGCATGAACTGCGTACAAACGGAAATCAAGAAGGCTGTAGAAGCCGGGTACTGGCAGCTGTACCGGTTCAATCCGGAACTGAAGAAGTTCGGCAAGAACCCCTTCAGCCTGGATTCCAAAGAACCCACCGGCAACTTCAGAGACTTCCTGAAGGGCGAAACCCGGTTCGCTTCCCTGGAACGGTCCTTCCCGGAAGCAGCAGAAGCCCTGTACGAGAAATGCGAAAAAGAAGCAAAAGAACGGTATGAACGGTACGCCGCACTGGCTGGCAGAAAATAAAACATAGGGAAGGGGAGCCCTTCCAGTTTACAGAAGGGCTCCGCCAACCTGGCTCATAAGGAGAATTGACATGACTCAGATAGAAAACATTACCGGTAAGAAAGCAGGAGACATCGCCAAGGTCCAACCGGATCTGGTCCTGATCACCAACGGCTTTTCCCATAAAGTAACAGAATTCGTACAAGGCGTGAAATATCCCGACAAGGCTCTTGTAGTTTACGACCATAATGTGCCGGCGGGCCTGCCGGAAGAATCCAGAATCTTCCGTGAAATTCTGAAACTGTCCAAAGAGTATGGCATCGCTTTCAAGCAGGCCAAAGGCATTGCAGAAAAATGGCTGCTGGAAAGCGGTCAGGTGAAAGCCGGGGACATCGTAGTGTCCGGCACCCGTCATTCTGCCGTGCTGGGCTCTGTAGGAGCTTTCGGCAGCGGCGTCAGCGAAACGGAACTGGCCCGGATTCTGGAAAGCGGGGAATATCAATTCGTAGTTCCTGAAACCATCGGCGTGAAGGTGGTAGGAACTCTTCCTGAAAATGTTGGCTATATAGACGCAGCCCTGACGTTCCTGAAACAGGCCGGGGATATTGCCGGCAAATCCATCGAGTTCATGGGCAATCTGACGGACCATGCCAAACAGGTGCTGTGCGAAATGGCTGTGGACACGGGGGCTATGACCGCTTTTGCCGTGGATAGCTGTGATGCGGCCCTGACCTTGGATTTGTCCGCCGTGAAACCTATGCTGCGGATGCCCTGCGAAGACCTGCTGGCCCAGACGAAAGCTGAAATCAAAGAAGCTTCCGTACTGGAAGGTACTACCATCCAGGCTGGCCAGATCGGCGGCATGAACGGTGGTTCCATTGAAGACCTGCGGAAAGCCGCAGCCATGATTGACGGTAAGAAATTAAAGCTGGGCTTCCGGCTGTCCATCGTTCCGGCAACGGCTCAGGATTATCTGATGGCTTTGGAAGAAGGCATCATCACAAAGTTTATCGACTACAAAGCTCAGATCAGCGCTGCCTGCGACCACGACATCATGAGCCAGGGCCCCGGCGTCATGGGCCCCAAGGAAACGCTGCTGACCACCGGCTTGTATACGTTTGCCGGCGCTATGGGCAATCCTACGGCCAAGGTCTACACCGCTTCTGTAGAAACCATCATGCAGGCCTCTTTTGCAGAGTAAGGAGAACATTATGGATACAAAGTTTGCAGGAAAAATCTGGACATTCGGTGACGATATCGACACGGATACCATCATCCCCGGCAAGCGGGGCACCATTCCTACTATAGAAGAAATGAAGAAATATGCGTTCGAACTGCTGAAGCCGGAATTCGGCATGGCGGTTCGGCCCGGGGACATCCTGGTGGCCGGTAAGAACTTCGGCTGCGGCTCCTCCCGGGAACAGGCAGCTACGGTTCTTTCTCACAACGGCGTCCGCTGCATCATTGCCAAATCTTTCGCCCGCATCTTCTTCCGGAATGCCTTCAATAACGGCATCATCCTGCTGCAATGCGACGGCATCCAGGATGTGGTCAAAGGCGGGGACGTAGTAGAAGTGGATCTGGATAAGCGCCAGGTTAGCGCCAACGGCAAGACCTTTGCGGTAGGGGCTATTCCCGAAAATCTGCTGACTCTCGTAGAAAACGGCGGCCTCGTTGAAGATACGAAGAAAAAGAACAAGGAAGGGTATGTGGCTCCGGCCATCACTCCTCTGGACAACGTGGAACGGAGACGCAGCGGCTTTACTATGGTGGAGAAGATCCTGCGGAAGAACGCTGGCGTGAAAGACGTAAAGCCTGGGGACATCGTCATCACCCATCCGGATTTCCTGATGATCCACGACATCTACACCCCGTACCTGCTGGATACCCTGCACCAGATGGGCACGAAGAAAATCGTGAACCCGGACAAGGTGTGCATCGTGTTCGACCACTGCATGCCTACGGCTGTAGCCAACAACGACTATGCCCACTATGATGCCGGTATCGCTCTGTCCAAGGAATACGGCATTACGAAGCTGCACATCGGGGAAGGCATCTGCCACTCCATTATGCACGAAATGTACTACGCAAAACCCGGTGAAGTCGCTTCTGCTACGGACTCCCACACCACGACTTACGGTGGCGCCGGCTGCTTCTGCTCCGGCATCGGCACTGCCGAAATGGCCGCCGCACTGACCACCGGCGAACTGTGGTTCAAGGTTCCTGAAGCTATCAAAGTCGTCCTGAACGGTCATCTGCAGGATGGTGTCCTGTCCAAAGACATTATCCTGAAGATCCTGGGCGACATCAGCGCCTCCGGTGCCCAATATAAATCCATTGAATTTACCGGTCCTGCAGCTCACGAACTCAGCATGGCTGCCCGCTTCACTGTGGCCAACATGGCACTGGAAGCCGGCGCAAAATGCGGCCTGTTCGAAGCGGACGAAAAGACGGCGGAATATTATCACATGGATCTAGCTGATATCGACTGGGTGAAGGTAGACGACGATGCTAAGTACGAAAAAGTCCTGACCTACGATGTCTCCACTCTGGAACCCCAGCTCAGCTGCCCTCAGGGCGTGGATAACGTGCATCCGATCTCTGAAATCATCGGTACGAAGATGGACGAAGTCTACATCGGTTCCTGCACTAACGGGGACCTGGAAGACCTGCAGATTGCAGCCGACATCCTGCGGGGCCATCACGTACCGGACGACCTGCGGGTTATCGTGGTACCGGCTACAAATGATGTGTTCAAAAAAGCCATTGCGGCCGGTTACATCAAAGACTTCATCGAAGCCGGCTGCGTCATCTGCCATCCCTGCTGCGGCCTGTGCTGTGGCATGCCCTATGGCCTCATGTATGACGACGAACGGATCCTCTTGACGGCCAACCGGAACTTCATCGGCCGCCAGGGCACGAAGAAGACGCTGTCCTACCTGGCCAGCCCTGCCGTAGCCGCGGCTACGGCTCTTACCGGGTACGTAACGGATCCCAGAACTCTCTAAGAAAAGGAAGTATGCATGATGATAAAAGATTTTGAAGCCATGCGGCAGATGCTGTTGAACCAGCCGAAGAAAAGAAGAGTGGCTGTGGTGGCAGCTCAGGACGAACATACGCTGGAAGCTGTGGTCCGGGCTCATAAAGACGGCATCATCGAACCCATCCTTATCGGCAACGAACCGGAAATCCGGGAACTGCTGACCAAGCTGAATCACGCAGATTCCAATGCGGAAATCATCCATATTGAAGACCCTGCAGAATGTGCCCGGAAGGCCTGTGACCTGGTTCGGGAAGGTCGGATCGACGCCATCATGAAAGGCCATCTGACCACCGGCGGCCTCATGAAGGTGCTGGTGAACAAAGAGTACGGCATTCGCAAGAAGAAAGTCATGAGCATCCTGGGCTTCATGGACAGCCCTTACTACCATAAGATCTTCGCCATTACGGATGTAGGTCTGCTGACCTATCCGGACCGGGAACAGAAAAAAGCCGCTCTGGAAAACGCTGTAGAAGCCTTCCACAACCTGGGCGTTGCTGAACCTAAGGTAGCCATCCTGGCCGCAGTAGAAAACGTGAATCCCAAGATGCCGGAAACTGTGGACGCGGACGCTATCAAGAAGGAAGGCGTACCCGGCTGCATCATCGAAGGACCTATTTCCTACGATCTGGCTATGGACAAGGAATCCGCCGTCATCAAAGGCTACGAATCCCCTGTGGCTGGCGATGCGGACATCCTGGTGGTACCGGATATCGTATCCGGCAACATCGCAGCCAAGACCCTGACCGCCCTGGGCGGCGCCAAAACCGGCGGCACTGTGCTGGGGGCTCAGGTTCCCGTACTCATCGTATCCCGTGCGGCCACGCCGGACGATAAATATATGTCCATCGTGGTTTCTGCCTTGGTAGGCGGCAAGAAGGAGTAATCCCATGGCTTACAAAATCTTTTCTATCAATCCCGGTTCTACATCCACCAAGATTGCCCTGTTTGAAGACGACAAGAAAATCTTTTCTGCCAACGTGGCCCACGATGCGGAAGAGCTGAAGAAGTTTCCGGAAATCGGCGACCAGTTCGACTATCGGAAAGACACGATTCTGGCAGAACTGAAGAAGGCCGGCGTCACCATTTCCGACTGCGACGCCTTCTCCGGCCGGGGCGGAGGCCTGGTATCCTGCCTGGGCGGTACGTACGAAGTAAACGACATCCTGTATCAGCATGCAAAAGAGGGACATACCGTAAAGCACCCCGCCTGCCTGGGGCCTGTGCTGGCCAAGTATTTCGCCGACAAGTTCGGGGCCAAGGCCTTCGTGGTAAACCCGCCAGACACGGATGAATTCATCGACGTAGCCAGGGTCACGGGCCTGAAGGGCATTTACCGGGAATCCAAGATCCATGCGCTGAACCAGAAAGAAATCAGCATCCGGTTCGCTGCTTCCCAAGGCAAGAAGTACGAAGATATGAACCTCATCATCTGCCACATTGGCGGCGGCATTTCCGTAACAGCTCATGAAAAAGGCCTGATGATTGATTCCAACGATATTGCCCAGGGTGACGGGCCCATGGCTCCCACCCGCTGCGGGGCAATCCCCGTGAAAGACATGATCAACCTATGCTTCAGCGGCAAGTACACGAAGGATCAGCTGCTGAAGAAGATGACGAAGACCGGCGGTCTCGTGGACCATTTGGGTACCGCGGACGCCCGGGAAGTAGGAGAGAGAATCGCTCAGGGCGACAAATACGCTAAATTGATCTACGATGCCATGATTTATGAAATCGGTAAGTTTGCAGGCTCCATGGCGGCGGCTCTGAAAGGCCGCGTCGA
>OMUE01000064.1 GCA_900314165.1 uncultured Acidaminococcus sp. | reverse complement strand
ATGAAATCGGTAAGTTTGCAGGCTCCATGGCGGCGGCTCTGAAAGGCCGCGTCGATGGCATCGTACTTACGGGCGGCATCTCCCACGACAAGTATCTGGTAGAACAACTGAAAGCCATGATCGGCTTTATCGCCCCCATCACTGTGATGGCCGGAGAATTTGAAATGGAGGCACTGGCAGCTGGAGCTCTGAGAGTCCTCCGTGGGGAAGAACAACCAAAGGTCTATACGGGCAATCCCGTGTGGAACGGTTTCGAGGAGGAGTAAAAATGAGCGACAACAAGAAGTTTCCGGAATTCAATGTATGCGGTCTGCCCTTAAAATATTTCGTACCATTCTTTGTCATCGTGATGATTGCCACTTACGGGGGCTTCATGCCCATGGCGAAAATCACGAAAGACCTGAAACCTACCAGCTACATTATGACCGTAGCATACCTGATGGCTGTAGGCGGTGTGTTCTTCTGGGTCGGGGATAAGACCCCGATCCTGGGCAATTTCTTCGGCGGCGCCTGCTTCGTGCCGCTGATCGGCGGGTCCCTGCTGAACTACCTGGGCCTGATCCCGAAACCCCTTGTCCTGGGCACCACCGTGCTCATGCGGGGCGGTTTCCAGGACGCCTACATCGCCCTGCTGCTGGTGGGCTCCATCCTGGTCATGGACCGGAAAATCCTGCTGAACGCTACGGCCCGCTACATCCCGACGGTTCTGGGTTCTCAATTGTTTGCCATCCTGTTTGCTGTAGGGGCAGGCATCGTCACCGGTTTCGGTGGTGTGGAAGGATTGTTCGATATTGCCGCTCCCTGTATGTCCGGTGGTTCTGCCGGCGCTATTACCACGCTGCCCAAGCTGTATTCAGACCTGAGCGGCCAGGATATGATGGGGCAGGCCGGTAAATACCTGTGCTATGCTTCTATTTCTAACGTGCTGGCCATCGTCATGGCCGGTGTCATGAACGGCGTAACCAGAAAGATCAAGGGCCTGAACGGGGAAGGCCAGATCCTGCGGAAAGGCGTCCAGGAGGACCTGAGCGCTGCTAAGCGGCCCGGTACCTCTGACGACTACAGAGCTCTGGGTGGCGGTGTGTTCATCAGCTTCCTGCTGTACATCATAGGCAATATCTTCGGGAATCTGCCGTACCTGTCCCTGATTCCCGGCCTGGCCTGGACCATTATCTTCGGCATCATCGTGAAATGTTCTGCTATCCTGCCGGAAAAATACGAAGATTACTCCGTGTACGCCATGAACTTCTCCCTGAGAGCTATGCTGCCCATGTTGATTGCCGGTATCGGCATCAACTCCCTGAAGTTCAATACCATTGCTGAATTCTTTACTCCTGGTGCATTTATCGTCATCCTGATTACGGTGATCGGCGCTTTCCTGGGTGCCTGCCTCTTTGGTCATATCAGCGGTCTGTTTGGCTATGAAGCAGGCGTGACGGCCGGCCTGTGCTGCTGCAACATCGGCGGCTCCGGCGATATCGCCGTACTGAGTGCTGCAAAACGCATGAACCTGCTGGCTTTCGCTTCCATCTCCACGAGAATTGGCGGTGCCCTGATGGTTATCTGGATCGGGCTGCTGTACCATATTTTCCATTAAGCTGGAGTAAAGCGAAGAGCGAAGAGAAAAGAGCGAAAAGGGTGCGCTGCACAGCCCCCTCGCCATTGCTATCGCATGGCCCTCTCCCCCTACGGGGGCGACAGCCCGCTGGGCGGCGGCCTGTCATCCCCGCAGGGGAGGGGAACCGTGCCGATAGGCACGGTGGTGGGGCAGTGCAGCGCACCTTTATCTTCACCCCTTGCCATATTGCAGACTCTGCCTTACAATATCTCCAAACGGAGGTGGCAGCATTGGACGTATCCTACTTATTGAAGAAACGGGACTGGTCGGAGAAAGCACTGCAGGACTTTGGCTTTAGCCGGCAGGGCAAAGCATATTCCATGACAGCTCTTTTAAACGATACGGGCCTGATTATCGTGCTTGCCATTTCCCCTGATACCTTTACGATACAGGTGCTGGATCCGGATCTGAACGAACCTTACGAGCCCTTTGAGGCTACAGCTTACATGGGTGGCTTTGTGGAAATGGTCCGCAATCGGGCTCTCGAATTTGCCCAGAATGTAGTTGACCACTGTTCCCTCAGCCAGGAAGAGCTGGCACGGGGCGTCCGGGAATGGCTGTTCCCGTCTAATCTGAAATACTATGACCTGGTGTCCGTCTTCAAAAAGACGAAGTACCAGACCTGGCACCACCGGGTGGATATCCGGGTAGGGGACTTTATATATATGTACATCACGGCCCCTACGTCCGCCATCCTGTACAAATGCGTAGTGACGGCCATCGGTCTGAAGCCTGACAAACAAGGCCGTAAACGCTTCCAAATGAAGCGCCTTTTGACGTATCCTGGTGATGTGTTCACCGTAGACGTCATGCGCGCCTGCGGCAGCGGCCCTGTGAGAAGCGAGCGCAGCGTCCCGCCAGCGCTCAGTGAAAAGTTAAGAGAATACGAAAAAACGCTGTCTGAGAAATAATTCTCGGACAGCGTTTTTTCAGTGGGTTAGTTGCTAGTGGACTAGTGTGCTAGTAGTGCCTCCGCACGCCCCCACCATCCGCTACGCGGATTCACCGCCCCCAAAGGGGGCCGGATCTGGCCTGCGGCCACTAGCCCACTATCTCACATAACCACCAGCATATTATACAGCTTCATGATTCGTATATCTTCCTTCGTAATCATGAGCTTTTGAGCCAGAGCTTTATCCTTTTTAATAGGGCTCTTGCTGAGCAGCATCTTGGTGGACGTGGGCATGAGGGGATGGGAGCTGATGCCGAAGGCCAGGGCCCATTTTTCTTCTCCATCAATGTAGGGACTCGGCACGGAGATAATGTACTGCTCCAGGGGCACGTTGTAGTTCTGGAAAACCATGTTCGTCAGAGCTCCGTAATGGGTCATGCGTCCTACATATGTGTGCTGGCAGTTCTGGACATGCTCCAGGTCCGCAACAGCCATATACATGCGCAGATCAAAGGATTTTTCTCCGGGAATGGGAACGGCAGGCTGCAGATCGGGCGCCGGCAGGGGAGAAGGGACATCATTCTCTGTCCGATTCACCAAATCTATGACGCTTTCGCTTACCTTTTTGCTGCGGCCATCGTAAATATAGGCGTAGAAACGGCTGCGTTCCGCAAAGAACACAGGTACAGCGGCCAGATCTTCCTGGGCAGCTTCCATGGGCGGCTGGTACAACAGATGGTCTACGGGAACTTCCAGTATGTTTGCCAGGTCATACAGGGTATTGATATCCATGATGATCTGTCCCGCTTCATATTTGTACATGGTGGCCCGGCTTTTGCAGACTGCATCTGCCAATTCAGAGATGCTCATATGCTTCCTGGATCTGTAGAATTTTATGTTGTTGCCAATTTCTTTTGCGATGTCCATGGTGTGCTCCTACAAATAGAAAAGAAAATTGAAATCACGTTTGATAATTCATTTTAGAAAAAAACCGCAAAAAAAGCAACTTTTTTATATTCTCATGAGACAAAAAAGGAAATCTCCGTCAAATTTCAGGAGAACTACCCGATTTTTCAAATAATTTAAACTCCCCTATAATAAAGCCAACGAAACGGAGAAAGCCCTCCAAGATAAGGCTTAGAGATAAGAAAAGGGGAGTTACTGATGAAGTACAATTTTGATGAAGTGATCGACCGTTCCAACAACCGTTCTTCCAAATACGATGAAAGAATCAAAAGCTTTGGGACCATGGATGTCATTCCGCTGTGGGTAGCAGATATGGACTTCCGCACGGCCCAGCCCGTCATCGATGCCTGTGTAGCCAAAGCTAAAGAAGGCATCTGGGGCTACACCTCCCGGCCTGCCAGCTACTTTGAAGCCGTTCAGGAATGGGAAGTAAAGCGGAATCAATGGAAACCGGATACGGCTCTCATGAGCTGGGGCCTGGGCATTATTCCTGCTATTGCTGCCGTCATCAAACTGTACACCCAGCCCGGTGATGACATCATGATCATGAGCCCTGTGTATTCCGACTTCTTTGAAGTCATCGAACATAACCACCGCAACGTAGTAGAGACGAAACTGGTGAATACGGGCAGTGACTGGGTCGTGGATTACAACGACATGGCTGCCAAGGCGAAGAATGCCAAACTGCTGCTGCTGTGCTCTCCTCAAAACCCTGTGGGCAAGGTCTGGAGCCAGGAAGAACTGAAGAAGATGATGGACATCTGCGCAGACAACAATGTGCTGGTTGTGTCCGATGAAATCCATTCCGACTTCATCTTCCATGGCAAAAAGCATATTCCTACCGTCAAGGCCTGCCCGGAACACGCGGACAACATCATCACCTGCGTATCCAACTCCAAGACCTTCAACCTGGCTGGCATGCAGGCTTCCACCACGATTTTCCCCAACGTAAAAATGAAGGATGACTTCGATACCTTCTGGAGAAGCATGGAAATCCACAGAAACAACGCTTTCAGCTCCGTAGCAGTAGAAACGGCTTACCGGGAAGGGGAAGAATGGCTGGATCAGCTGCTGGAATACATTTCTGCCAACTTCGACTACATTGATGACTTCTGCGCTAAATACATTCCCGAAATCAAACCCAACTGCCCGGATGCTACGTACCTGATGTGGCTGGATTGCCGTGGCCTCGAGATGAATAATCAGGAACTGGTGGACTTCTTCGTCCACAAAGCTAAACTGGGCCTGAACCCCGGTTATACCTTTGGACCCAGCCTGGAAGGCTACATGAGACTGAACGTAGCCTGCCCCAGAGCTACCCTGGAAAAAGCCATGAAGCAGCTGAAAGACGCTGTGGACAGCCTGAAGAAATGAGGAGGACATCATGACGAAGAAAGAATTATGGGACAGCTACCGTTTCCCCCTGATCCTGTTAGGCGGCATCATCGCCGGTGCCATCATCGGCGTGGTCTTCGGTAAACAGGCCACCATCCTGAAGCCTCTGGGTGATATCTTCATCAACCTGATGTTCACCATCGTGGTGCCCATGGTGTTCGTGTCCATCACTACGGCAGTAGGTTCCATGCTGAACCTGAAACGGCTGGGTAAGATCCTGGGCAACCTGGTACTGACGTTCATTGTGACCGGTCTGTTTGCGGCAGCCTTGGTGCTGACGGTAGTGAATATCTTCCCGCCGGCTGCTAATACTACCGTTGCCATGAAAGCTGCTGAAATGGCAAAACCGCTGTCCGCCGGTCAAATGCTGGTCCAGACCCTGACGGTCAGCGACTTTACAGGACTGTTCAGCCGCAAGAATATGCTGCCCATCATCGTGGCTGCCATTGCTACTGGTGTGGCTGTGTCTATGTGCGGCGGCCAAGATTCCCCTCTGGGCAAGGTCCTGGCCAATTTGAACGACGTCATCATGAAACTGGTTGGTATGATCATGAAATTGGCTCCCATCGGCCTGGGTGCATATTTTGCAAACCTGGTAGGGGAATATGGTCCTCAGCTTATCGGGGACTACGGTCGGACCATGGCTATCTACTATCCCATGTGCATCCTGTACTTCGTGGTATTCTTTACGGGCTATGCCTACTTTGCCGGCGGCAGCCGGGGTGTAAAAGCCTTCTGGGCCAATATCTTGAAGCCTGCTGTTACCGCTTTCGGAACCCAGTCCTCTGTGGCTACGATTCCTGCCAACATGGAAGCCTGCGAAGCCATCGGGGTTTCTGAAGACGTGTACAACATCGTGCTGCCCATGGGCGCTACCATGCACATGGACGGTTCCGTACTGAGCTCCATCGTAAAAATTTCCTTTCTGTTCGGTATCTTCAATATTCCGTTTACCGGTGTTGAAACCTATGCAAAAGCCATCGTAGTATCCATCCTCAGCGCCTTCGTCCTGAGCGGTGCTCCTGGCGGCGGCCTGGTAGGTGAAATGCTCATCGTCAGCCTGTTCGGCTTCCCTCAGGAAGCATTCCCCCTGATTGCTACCATCGGCTACCTGGTAGATCCTATGGCTACCTGCCTGAACTCTTCCGGTGATACCGTAGCCTCCATGGTCATTGACAAGATGGTGGACGGTCCGGACTGGATGGAAAAGGCCGATGCCAGAAAAGCAGCGAAAAAGGCCGAACAATAAGTGAAATAGCTGTTAGATTATACGGATTTACTGTATAATATATTAAAGCGAAGAGTGAAGAGTAAAGAGCGAAGAGGCCGCGCAGCTGCGCCCCTAACCCCTAATCCCTAACCCCTAATTTCTGGACAACTGAGAGGAGAATGTAAAATGAAAATCAAAGTAATCGGTTCCCACATGTGCCCTGATACCCTGTATGCCTTGAATAAGCTGGCAGAAGCAGGAGCAGAAATCGATTTCGTGGATATGTTTGGCAGCCACGACAGCCTGAAAGAATATCTGCGTCTGCGGGATAGCGATCCCCTGTACGCCGATGTCCGTGGCAAGGATAGCTTCGGCATTCCCTGCTTCATCCTGGAAGACGGCACGAAGACCCGCAAGCTGGCGGATGTACTGAAATAAAAGCGAAGAGCGAGAGAAAATACAGAAAGGGATAACAGAGATGAAGGAACTGACACAGCTGATCAAGGACGATATGAAACCCGCACTAGGAGTTACGGAACCTGGGGCCATTGCGTTTGCCGTGGCTGCTGCCAGAGAACATCTGGATGACCAAGCAGAACGGGTGGAACTGTTCCTGAACAGCGGTATCTACAAAAACGCCTTCACCTGTGGCATTCCCGGTACCAGCCATGTGGGCAACGCTTATGCAGCCGCCCTGGGCGTCATCGCAGCAGACTCTGCTAAGGGTCTGCTGTGCTTAGATGGCATCGGGGAGGACCAGGTGGCCCAGGCTGAAAAAATGGTGAAGGATGGCAAAATCGCCGTCCAAATGAAGAGTATTACCAGCCGGATCTATATCGAAGCCGTGGTCTATGGCAAGAGCCATAAAGCCTCGGCCCTGATCCGGGATGCTCATACGAATATCGTTAGGATTACGGAAGATGACAGGGTGGTATTCAATAAAGAGGTGGCAGATAATGAACACGCTGACGACACCACACCGGTCATCCATCATTACACCCTGGCACAGCTCCTGAACTACGTACGGACCGTGCCGGTGGAAGAAATCTCCTTTATTGAACAAGCTTTTACCATGAACATGGACCTGCTGCAGGAAGGGCTGTCCAATCCCCGGACGAAATTTGCCCGGGTACTGAAGACCATGAACGACGGTCAGGTATTTTCCCAGGACGTGCTGAAGACGGCAGCCTTGATCTGCAATGGGGCTATCGAAGCCAGGGTTATCGGCCTGGACAAACCGGCCATGAGCATAACAGGCTCCGGTTCCCACGGCATCATCGCTACCCTGCCCCTGTACGCCTGGTATAAGGTCAAGCATTGCACCCTGGAACAATTACTGCGGGCTACGGCGCTCAGCTTCCTGGTATGCATGTACATAAAGGAATACTCTGGAAAACTCTCAGCCTTTTGTGGCTGTGCTATAGCAGCAGGTACCGGATCGGCCTGTGGTCTGGTATACTTAATGGGAGGAGATCTGGACGGTATGACGAAAGCCATCAATAACATGTCCAGCTCCATTACAGGCATGATCTGCGACGGCGGCAACCAGGGCTGCGTCATGAAAGGCATGACGGCTGTCCAACTGGCCTTTGCTTCCGCAGAACTGGCTATGCAGGATGCCTATATTGACAATGTTCACGGCATCAACGGTCCTACCCCGGAAGACACCATGAAGAACATGGGAACCATCGCTTCTCCTGGCATGGTGGGCACGGAAAAGACCATTGTGGACATCCTGCAGGAAAAACGGATATAAGGAGGAACCTTGATGAACAAGAACCTGACCTTCCGGTATGCGACGCCGGAAGATGTGGATAAGATTGCGGATTTGGAAGCAGCCTGCTTTCCAGCAGCGGAAGCAGCAACTCACCAGTCCATTGCGGATCGGGTGAAGGCCTATCCCACCCATTTCTTCCTGCTGTGTGACGGAGATCGGGTGATTTCCTTCGTAAACGGCCTGGTTACCGACGAACCGGACCTGACGGATGAAATGTACGAACGGGCGGATATGAATCAGGAAGACGGGGCCTGGCAGATGATCTTCGGGGTGGACACCCACCCGGATTACCGGAAACAGGGCCTGGCTGCCAAAGTGCTGGAGCGCTTTATTGATGCGGCCCAGAAACAGGGGCGCAAGGGCGTGGTCCTGACCTGCAAGGACAAGCTGGTCCATTATTATGCAAAATTCGGCTTCGTGGATGAGGGCATTTCCGATTCTACCCACGGGGACGTGGTGTGGCATCAGATGCGATTGACATTCAACCGCTAACCCAATCCTGGTCCGCCCTTTTTAAGGGCGGGGGACCATCCGTAAGGATGGTGGTGGGTTTTATTTGAAAATAGGGGGAAACTTTTATGGAAAAGACCGATAAAAAATATAGTACGTATATCCAGATTTTGAAAGAAGAACTGGTTCCTGCCATGGGCTGTACGGAACCCATCGCCATTGCCTACGCAGCTGCTAAAGCGCGGGAAGTGCTGGCAGCGGACGTGGACAAGGTGGAAATCGGCGTCAGCGGCAACATTATCAAGAACGTGAAGAGCGTAGTGGTACCCAATACCAACGGTCTCCACGGCATAGAAGCAGCCGCTGTGGCCGGTATCGTAGGGGGCAACGCAGAGTTGCAGCTGCAGGTGTTGTCGGAAGTGACAGGGGCTCAAAAAGCAGTCATGGCCCAATTCCTGAAAACTGTGCCTATCAAAGTAGACGCCATCGATAACGGCATCATTTTCGACATCATTGTAAAGGTGTTCCACGGTGCCGACAGTGCATTAGTGCGCATTGCCCAATACCATACGAACATCGTGCTGATCCAGAAAAATGACGAAATCATCTACGAGGCCGTAAAGGATGAAAAAGCCGGTCAGGCTTCTGCGGAAATGGGCTTGGCAGATAAGAATCTGCTGAATATCCGGGACATCCTGGATTTTGCGGATACCTGCGACGTAGAAGATGTGAAACCTGTGCTGGACCCCCAGATCCAGTGCAACTCTGCAGTAGCCGAAGAAGGGCTTCTGGGAGACTGGGGTGCCAACATCGGCTCCGTGCTGCTGAAGACCTACGGCAGCGATATCAAGTACCGGGCTGTGGCCAAAGCAGCTGCCGGCTCTGACGCCCGGATGAGCGGCTGCGAAATGCCCGTGGTCATCAACTCCGGCAGTGGCAACCAGGGCATTACTGTGTCCGTGCCCGTCATTGAATATGCCAAGGAACTGAGCGTACCCAAGGAAAAGCTGTATCGGGCTCTGGCACTGTCCAACCTGATCGCCATCCATGAAAAGACCGGCATCGGGAGACTTAGTGCCTACTGTGGCGCCGTCAGCGCCGGTTGTGCCGCAGGCTGCGGGATTGCTTACCTTCATGGGGAAGGGTATGAAGCCATTGCCCATACGCTGGTCAACAGCCTGGCTATCGTCAGCGGTATTATCTGCGACGGGGCTAAAGCCAGCTGTGCTGCCAAGATTGCCTCCAGCGTGGAAGCCGGTATCCTGGGCTATGCCATGTACAAGAGCGGCAACGAATTCAAGAGCGGCGACGGCATCGTAAACAACGGCGTAGAAGCTACTATCAGAAACGTATCCCAGCTGGGCCGTGAAGGCATGCGGGAAACGGATAAGGAGATCATCAAAATCATGCTCCAGCCTCAACCAGAGGTGAAGGAGTAAAACACAAAAGAGTCCGGAAGTTCCGGACTCTTTTGTGTTTTAGTGCGGAAGCACTTTTAGCAAGTTGTTATTGTAACAGACTCTTTTTGCTTGGTAAAGTCAATGACGTAGAACTTTCCGTTATATTCGTATCCAAAGGACTCCTGCTTCATGTCCTCTTTCCGGGTCCAACAGGTTTCTTTGAAGATTTTCTGGACTTCAGCTGCCCGGGTTTCTTCGCAGTAGATGGTTACCAGCGTTTCCTGGAACCGCCTGCCTTTATAGAAGCCGGCTGCTTCCAAGCTGTACCAGCTTGGAAAACCGGAATCCATAAAGTGCGTATAAAGGAGATTTTCCATTTCCGCATAATCCACGGGGATCAGCTGCCCATTCACGCAGGCTGCATGCGGAATGTGCAACGTTAATTTTTCCGTCAACGTGGTTGTCATCAGTCCATCACCTCGGATATAAGATAAGAGTATCATACCATAAGAAATGAAGCTTGCAAACGACGACAACTTCATCCAAGCAGTCGTTTATCGGGCTTTTATTGCACAGCGATGTCAATGTGATTATAATGAAATTCATGAACCGATAGTAAGGTCATGAGAGTATGATGACAAAAAATCCTTATCTTCCCTTTATTCTTGCTAATATCATTTTTGTCACTATCGGCATGTTCTGCATCAATGGCTCCGATGTCCAAGCTAACGGCTTTTCCTGGGGGATAACCTGTGGCCTTCTGTCAGCCGTTTGTTTTGCCTTCCTCGTCATCGCTATGAAGAAGGCGCAGGGGTTGCCGGGCCCTGTTTCTTGGAGAAGTCATGACACCTCTTCAATGGATGGGTGTCATCCTGGTTTTGGGCGGTGTAGCCATAGCTGAACTGGCAAAATGCAGGTAGAACGAAGAGACACCTGCGACAGCAAGGAGGAAGGAAGAAAGAAGAACCTGCTTTTGGAGGATAGGTTGATTCTGCCCCCCGACAACAGGTTCTTTTTCTATAACCTTTTTTCTAACTCACAAGCCGTCCAGCGGACCACTAGTGTCTAACCTCTCATCTAATCCGCCTACACGTCTCACCAGGTCGATTCCCTGCACAAAAGGGTCGATTCCGGGCGCTTTTTGAACCTTGCTGTACAAAGTTATTTGTACCTTGTATGATGGACATATCAACAAAATATAGGAGGCACTCAATCATGCAAGAAACACAGAAACAATGGGAAGAACTTACTGTCAGAGACAACTACCTATTCCAGCTGGTCATGCGCAACAAACGGATTTGCAAACATCTTATTGAGAGAATCCTGCATATTCACATTAAGGACATCCAATATCCCCAATTTGAAAAACATATTGCTGTAGATCTAAGCAGCAAAAGTATCCGCATGGATGTCTATGTGGAAGATGATACCGGCAAGATCTATGATATAGAGATGCAATGTATAAATCCAGGGACGGATGAAATCTCCTTACGGGCCGCATATTATCAGAATTTATTAACTCTTGAAATGCTAGAA
>OMUE01000009.1 GCA_900314165.1 uncultured Acidaminococcus sp. | reverse complement strand
AAAACGTTTCCCTGAAACATTACATGAACACCACCTGGGTTTCCCGTCCTCTGGCTTATGACATGCCTTCTAACGAAGAACTGTTCGGCGACTTCTGCAAACCCGGTATGGACGAAGAATAATCCAAGCCCCCTCTAAAGTCCACATTTGTGGACCTCCTAAATAAATGTAAGTCAACAAAAAACACCGGCCACCTGTCCCCTCAGGTGGCCGGTGTTTTTGTGTTGTAGCGAAAAGCGAAGAGCAAAGAGCGAAGAGGGGGTACTGGCCAAACAAAAGGTTGCCCGTTGCTGGCGCAACGGCCAGAAGTAGAGCGGGGTGGAACGTTGCGAGTTGGACAGCACAGGCGATATTTTGCCTTGAAAAATGGAATTGCAAAAATCTTGTGCTGCCCCTACGGAGATATAACATCAATAAATTGGCACGTAGGGGCTCCATCAGATTTTTTGACAGAAAAGGAAACACAGATCAAAAATATCGCCAATGGAGCCCGCGTTAAGGCTGTAGGGGCAGCACAAGACTTTTGACTTATCCAGGAATCAGGCAAAATGTTGCCAGTGCCGCCCGGCTTTATCCTTCTATATATTCCTGGTCCAATTCCCATTTTCTTGGATTGTTCTGTATATATTCTATGATTTGTAACCTATCCTGTTCTGTGCGTATAACATGGTCATAGTATCCCCGCTGCCAAATGGGATTTCCCCATTGCATGGAACAGGACGCCTTAAATTTCCTGATAAAATTTGCCAGGGAGATAATTTTGCCTCTGGCGCTTCTTTCCCGTTGTATCAGAAAATGCACATGGTTTGGCATAACTACGAAGTAGGGAATGGACAGTCCGTGATATTGCTCTCGCATCTGAGTGATGATAGACGAAACAACCAGACCCAGTTTTGTAGGTTTGAGAATATCATCTTCGATTGTTCCAAATAATTTTTCTTTGCCCTTTGTGCAGATTGTGATGAAATAACTTCCGTTTTGGTCATAGATTGCTGACTTCAAGTGAATCGATTTTCGTTGAGGGTACAGGTGCTGTGTCAAGATTAAGCCTCCTAAAAATGAATTGGAATATTTACGGGCGGCACTGGCGACATTTTTGCTATGGCAAAAAGTCTGGTGCCGCCCCTACGGAAGAAATAGATAACAACGAATCTATAGAAATACCGTAGGGGCTCCACCAGATTTTTCGACAAACTAAGGATAGTAAGGTTGAAAATATCGCCAGTGGAGACCGTCCCTACAGAAGAAATGGATAACGTTGAAACTATAAAGATATCGTAGGGGTTCCACAAGATTTTTTGACAGAAATAGGAATTTCAGGTCAAAAATATCGCCCGTGGAACCCGCACTACGTATCCATAAAAACAACTACCGTAGGGGCTCCATCAGATTTTTTGATAGACAAAGGAAACCCAGATCAAAAATATCGCCAATGGAGCCCGCGTTAAGCAAATTATAATATAAACTTCTAAAAAGTACCCAATCTCTTCATATAAGGGTCGATTCCTCACGTGAAATGGACGATTATCGTAGGGAAACAGGCAGCACTGGCAATATTTTGCTGCGCAAAAATCTTGTGCTGCCCCTACGGGATTGTGCAATACGAGAGTTGTTTAGGATTGTTGTACGAACCGCTGCCCACTAGCCCACTAGCAACTATCACTTTTAGTCCCTTCCTATTTGTGGTAAAATAAACTGTTTCATCATTTTTGCCCAAAACCCTAGGTTTTATGCGGGTCTTTGGCAAAACGGCAAAAAAACGGCAAAAATTCAGGAAAAAAGTCTTTCCACAAAATCTGCCGCCCGGTCCCGTACATCCTGGGTGTAATTCACATAAGTGCTGGAGACCGTGGCCACTGTATCCCCCAAGACACCGGCTACCAGGTTGATGTCACCGGTCTCAGAGAGGAGAAGCGTGGCAAAGGTGTGTCGGAGAGAATGGAAGGAACGTCCAGGGAAGTTGTCGGCAATGTAGACGGCCATCTGGTTCATGACCGTACGGAGCCGGGAAGGATTGAACACCATGCCGGTGATCTGCAGGGGCTGACTGCTCTGCCATTTTGCCAGGGCATCTATCAGCTCCATAGGGACGGGGATGGTCCTGTTGCTGTTCTGGGTCTTGCAGGGCTTCAATCCGAAATGCCCTTTATCAATCCGCCCCCACTGCTTATCAACCGTAATGCGGCGATGCAGCATGTCGATATTGTTCCAGGTCAGGCCGGCAATCTCTCCAATCCGCATGCCCGTCCGGGCCCCGATGAGCACGAACATGTAATACATGCCGTTTGGATGTTTGCTGTAATGGTCCAGCAATGTCTGGACTTCCTGCCGGGTGAAGGCACGGATATCCTGGGCGTCTTTGCTGGACAGCTGCCGGACCGGGCGGGCAGGGTTTTCTGCAATGATGCGGTACAGCTTCGCATGCTTCAGTACCAGCTTCAGGGCACGGAGGGAAAGGTTTCGACTGGCAACAGACACATGCAGCTTGCCCAAGGCATTCATGACCATGGGCGTGGTGATGCGCTCCACAGGTTTGTCCAGTAGGCCCGTTAGTCGCCTGACTGCATTCCGGTAGCTGATCCTGGTGGTGTAGGTCAGCTCTTCCCTGCGGTCCCGCAGGAAGATGGGCAGGAACTCTCCCAGGGTGATCCCTTCCATCTCCGGATCCGGACGCAGCACAGCATCCTTTTCCGCTTTGGCCAGCAGCTTATCCTGATAGCGCTTCGCCTCCTTCCTGGTTTTGAAGCCTTGCTTGGTCTTCTGTTTCCAGAGCCCGTTCACCTTGTAGGTGAGCACGAGGCAGATCTTGCCATTCTTCTCTCTGGTGGAGAAAGTATACTCCATAAAAATCAGCCTCCTTTTAATCGGGGGCTGTCCGTGGTAAAATGATACAGTAAGCCCCTTTGACAAGTGGATTACACCAGCACCATCGTATGCCAGTACGGTGGTGCTATTTTTGCGATTTAGGTCACTATATCTAGTGGCTTGTCAGAAAGTGAAAGTTTGATATAATAAATATAGAAAGTCAACTTGTGAGGGAAATAAGCTGGGTTCTCGAATGAGAGTAGGCGTTATGCTTAGAATTCCTTTGCTCCCGGGGTTGACTTTATTTTTTTAACTTTACTTTTAAGATTCTGAATTATATTTTCAGGGTCTTTTTTGATTTCATCAAAAATTAATTGTAAGGCAGCTTCGCTATAAGAATATAAAGGCGTTGTACTTCTATCATACGAGTAACAATATTTAGGATTAGTTTTAAGGTTATAGAAGTCCGCAAATAAGTTAAAATGATTTGCTGTAAAGCTATGATACCTGCTGTCTTCAGGACTGCGTGAAGGGTTGATAAAGTTTAAATTATCTCGTTGAATCCAATTATTTATAATAGCTATACACTTCTTTCGCTGATAAGGACATGATTTCTGCATATCTTTTGATTCTTTTAATATAAATGCTGCTTTTGAAGCGTCCTTAGTTATAGCTATTGATGCCGTTGCTAAATCTGCTTTCTTAGTAATATAAAGATCGTGCCTAATTATTACGGCATAACGATTATTCCCTTCTACCGGTGTAGAATCCAAAACAGATTTTTGAGCGTATAATAATTTATCTGCGATTCGCTCTGGATATCTAGCTTTTATTTCATCAGCGTTAATTGGTGAGAGTTTTATAGACAAAGTCAAAAAATTTGTAGGAACGTTGTCTGTAATATCTTGGTCAAAAAACTCTAAAAGTTTATTCGTATAATTGATTACGCAGGATTGGAATAGGGGAACATAAATTTGCTCATATTCGACTGTAACAAAATGAGTACTGATGTTTCTTAGGTCAATAATCCTTTCTAGATTAATTCGAAGAGGATCTTTGTTATTTGTGAATACCTGCTCTATACAGTTGGATAAAGATATAGTTCTTGACTTATCATCTTTGTAGTAAATGCTATCCTGTCCTTTATCTTTAATAAGCTTAGCTTTGAGCAACAGTTCCCAAGCATTACAAATAAAGAACGAAAAACCTTCTACTCTATATTTTATGGTTGGCTTATTGTATAGCTCAATGGCCACCATGAAAGCTTCTTTGCTTTTTTCGATAAGCCTGTCCTCTAATTCTTTATCGTTTATCATAGTTTATTCCTTTCATCATCCTGCCCCAGGCTCTCCTGGTGTTTTCTGTCAAGCGAAAATCCCCACTTTCATCATGAAAATTCCCCATCGTCAT
>OMUE01000086.1 GCA_900314165.1 uncultured Acidaminococcus sp. | reverse complement strand
CTAATTTTTTAATCTCAGTTATTCCAAGTTCTTTCATAGTACCACATCAATTCTCCCTCTTCCTAGAATTATATTTTAAAATTCATTTCACTGAATGTATTTATTCTCATCTTTCTTCTATATTTATTATTGTAGCATGTATTTAATTTGTTATAGTCACATTACTTATTGAGTTTTTTATCTATTATTACTTGATAACACCCATTTATTTTCTCTAATAAATGATTAAATTTATCTGACTTCTTTTAATAAGCCCCCTTATGACTCAATACCACTCCCACCGTCCTCCACAGCAACATGACATCTAACCACACCGACCAATTCCTTACGTACCAGCTGTCCATTTGGACGCGTTCGTCATAAGTCGTGTCGCTGCGGCCGTTGACTTGCCACATGCCGGTAATGCCGGGGGGGACCATGGCGAAGTCTTTGAAGTATTCGCCGTATTTAGGGATTTCGTCGGTGATGATGGGGCGCGGGCCTACTAGGCTCATTTGGCCGCGCAGGACGTTAAACAGCTGGGGCAGCTCGTCGAGGCTCGTCCTTCTGAGGACTCGTCCGACTCTTGTCACACGGGGATCGTCCTTGAGTTTGAACTCGGCTTCCCATTCTTTCCGGGCTTCGGGGTTAGAAGCGAGATATTCTTTCAATTTTACGTCGGCGTCCTGGCACATAGTGCGGAATTTCAGGCAGGGGAATTCTTTACCATGGAGGCCGATGCGGCGGTGGGCAAAGATCACGGGGCCTTTGGAATCCAGTTTGATGAGGACGGCTAATAAGACGAACACGGGGCTCAGGCAGATGACGCCACAGGTGGTGACGATCAGGTCGAAGATGCGCTTCATGATCCGGTTGTAGCGGCGGGCCATGTTGTTCTTCAACCGCATGATCAGCAGGCGTTCGTTGAACATAGGTTCCACTTCCACGCTGTTTAAGGGCAGGCCGATGAGGTCCGGCACGAAGCAGACGTTACGGACCAGGGGCTGCACCTTGTGGAGCAGTTTATTGAGTTTTTCCGGGTTCATGCCGGGAGCGGCGATCATGACGTCCTGGACGCCGGTGGTGGTAATGATGCGGTCGATGTCGTCAAAGGTGCCCAGGTATTCCCGTTCGCTAACGTCGTCCTTGGGGCCTGCGTCGTCCACGTAGCCGATGACGTGGTAATTGAGGCCCATGTCCTGTTTGATGCCGTCGATGAGCAGCCGGGCGGTTTTGCCGCCGCCGATGAGCAGGAAGGGGATCTTGCCTACGCCGGCCCAGTTCAGGATCCGGTACATGATATTCCGGGCCAGGGTCACCAGCAGGAAGGACAGGATCCACAGGAGGCCGATATACAGCCGGGAGGTGCTGCTGGCAATGTGGGTGGCGTACACCAGCATGATGATGGCACCGGAGGCGTAGGTGCAGCCGTAGAAGATTTTTTCCATGAGTTTCCACCAGCCCATGGGCTTCTGGTAGATGCCGGCCTGGCGGAAGAACAGGATGAACAGCAGGGGAAACGCGATGTAGGCGTTCATCCAGGCGATGTGCAGGGAGTTGTTGCCCATAAGCAGGGTCCGCAGGGCATAGGCGATGCGCTCTGCAATGAGGATGATGATCCAGTCCGTGATGGTGTAGACCGTGGGCAGGAAGTAGTTCAGGTGGTGGTGGATAAAGGATTCGGGTGTATGTGCCGCGCTGCCGGTTGCTTGTGTCATATATAACGCTCCTTTGTGAGGGATTTTAGTAAGATGGTGTATCAAGTTATTATACCGTGTTTGCAGGGAGGTTGACAATAGTTTATAGGGATTAGGGGATTAGGGATTAGGGATTAGGGATTAGGGGGCTAGTGGCTAGGGGTGCGCGGCACAGCCTGCCCGGAGGGCTGTCGCCCCCGGGAGGGGGAGAGGGCCAGATGCCTGCAGCTGGCGAGGGGGCACGGCAGAGCCTTGCGTGTTAAAAATCCCCGCCTGTGAAATACCAGGCGGGGGATTTTTGGAGTGCAATAGACTAAGCTCGTGCAGCATATTGTATTTTGTACTGATTCATCTGATTCTGTCTCAGCTTTTGATCATTCTGCAGTCTTCCGATTACAATATCTTTTCCAATGGCGATTGCATCGGCAAAGTGTTCTATGGATTGAATCGTATAGTCTGCATTTTGATAGAATTCCTGGAGTTTGTTCACTGGAATCAAGATCTCTGCAGCCAGATGGTCGGCCGCTTTTTCGTCTTCATCAGAAGGGCTTTCTTTCTGATCCATATGGCCTAACAGGATATGGGCTATTTCATGAAACAGGCTGAACCAAAACCTGTCTGCGTATTTGCCTCTCATGGTAATGCCCAAAATGATTTTATCCGTATTATGATCATAAAACGAAATTCCATGTAAAAAAGGGCCTTTGATTTGAGGTAAATAGACAAGTGCGATTCCGCAGGATTTCAGGATGTCAGCCAACATTTCCTCAAAATCCATAGCGGTATGCCTTGTTAAAGCTCTGATCGTAGGAATTTTTTTCTTCAGAGTCGTTTTACGAAATGGTTCTACCGGAATATTTCTAGCTTTGATTTTAGCGTATTGTGCTAAGGTCAGCATAAGATACGTGCTTTTCGCAGAATCTGATAGTTTGCGACAGGCAACGGGCATTAACTCCTTGTTTTGGAGAAGTCGTAAGCTGCTGACTTCAAAATATTTGCAGAGATTCACGACTTTATCTTTCCAATTTGCCGCCACAGGAACCATTCCCCATTTGGCGATTTGGGTATAGGGAAGTTGTCGGGCAATGGCTATTTCTTCTTCCAGTTCATTCTCTCTCTTCGCTTTTATTAATTTTTCCTGATAGATGGCTTCCAGTTTGTTCCAAAAATCCGCCGGCACGCCGAGCACCAGCTCAAGTTTTTCTGCCACATCCGGTGTCAGGTGGACTTCTCCGTTGATCAGCCTGCTGATATGTTTTTCGGACATGTCCATACGGGCAGAAAATTCTTTCTGGGTCATACCCCTTTCGTCAAGCTGTTCTTTTATAGTAGCGCCCGGCGGCACTGCAATATATTTTTTACTCTCTAGCATAATCCCCCACTCCCTATAGTCACTTATGATAATCTACAATTTCCTGAATTTCTGCAATCTGAATCTCTTCTCCTTTTTTGATAAAGACCAATCTATATGGCTGTACTAAAGCCATGGCATATTCATTTTTTCGATTGCCTATCAGGAGATGACAATGTCCGATATTGCCTTTCAATAATACCTCCACGGTCTCAGCAGCTGTGATCTGATCTATTCTCATTTGAATTTTAATCGCCATCTCATGGCCATAAGCCCGGCGCGCAACATCAGCATTTGTACATATCTTGCTTAATTTCTTAGTGCGATATCTTACTTCCAATGTTCCACCTCATTTACCTGTTAGGTTAATAATATTTTAGCATAGTTTAGCTGCTTGTACAATAAATAAGATTTACCTGTAAGGTTAATTTTTATAAAAAACAGACTGAAATAGTGCCCAGCACTGCCCCACCACCATCGCAGGCGGCGCTGCCGTGCTTAGCGGCTCCGCCGTGCCCCCTCGCCATTGCTATTGCAAGAGCTCTGCTCTGCCCCACCACCATCGCAAGCGATGGTTCCCCTCCCCTACGGGGATGACAAAATCCCCTCACGGGGGCGACTGGGCCGCAGGCCGGGCGGGGATTAGTTGCTAGGGGCTAGTTTGAT
>OMUE01000081.1 GCA_900314165.1 uncultured Acidaminococcus sp. | reverse complement strand
CCACGGGCATGAAGATCCGGGGCATGATGCGCTTCACAAAGGATTCGGACACAAAGGGCAGATCCAAAGGGAAGTAGATAATGGCATCCGCCTCGGGAATGATCTGGTGAGCCATATTGTAACCGCCGGTAGTAACGGCGGACACCAGGATCTTGGCATCCGGCATGGCTTTGCGGATTTCTTTTACCAGAGGACTGGTAGCCACGATTTCCCCCACGGAGGCACCGTGGATCCAGATGCAGTTTTTATGGGCTACGGCGGCAATCTCTTCATCTCTCAGCAGGCCGATGCTCTGGCGAAAACGGCGGGGAAAGCCTTTCTCCCGGAAATACCGCCAGGTAAAGTACGGCACAATGATGAAGACAAAAAGTATGGTAGCCAGGAAGTTATACAGATAGTACATAGTGGACCTCGTTTTCCTTAGTCTGCCACCGGTGCGGGTTTAGCATGGGCTTCCATAGCTTCTTTTTCCCGGAACTGGATGTCGTGCAGATGGGCATACAAGCCATGGAGAGCCATGAGCTCATCATGGGTGCCTGCTTCTACGACTTCGCCCTTATCCAACACAAGGATCTTGCTGCAGTTTTGGATAGTGGACAGACGGTGGGCGATGACGAAGCTGGTCCGGCCAACCATCAGCCGATCCAAAGCTTCCTGTACGATGCGTTCACTTTCCGTATCCAGAGCGGACGTAGCTTCGTCCAGGATCAGGATGCGGGGGTCTTTCAGGATGGCCCGGGCGATGGCGATGCGCTGGCGCTGGCCGCCGGAGATGTTCACGCCCCGGTCGCCCAGATGGGTTTCGTAGCCGTTAGGCAGCTGGCGGATGAATTCGTCCGCGTTGGCGGCCACAGCGGCGGCGATGACTTCTTCTTTCGTAGCGTCCAGACGGCCGTACAGGATGTTGTTGTAGACCGTGTCGTTAAACAGATTCGTTTCCTGGGGCACGATACCTACCTGTTCCCGCAGGGATGCAATAGTCACGTCCCGGATGTCCTGACCGTCCACCAGGATGGCACCGCCGGTCACGTCGTAGAACCGGGGCACCAGGTTGGCAATGGTGGATTTGCCGGCACCGGAGGGGCCTACCAGGGCCACAGCTTCGCCGGGCTTGGCTTCAAAGTTCAGGTGCTTCAGGATGGGTTCGTTGGGATTGTATTCGAAGGACACATCCCGGAATTCCACGTCCCCTACTACAGGGGGCAAAGGTTTGGCGTCGGCTTTCTCCGGAATCTCTTCATTCAGGTCCAGGATGCCGAACACACGCTCAGCAGCGGCCAAGGCTTTCTGGATATTCCCCATGACCCGGCCGATTCTCTTGATAGGGTTGGAAATATTGACAGCATACACCAGAAACGCGATGAGGGACCCGGCAGAGATTTCGCCCTTAATAACGTTGCGGCCCCCGAACCAGATAATGGCCGTAACGCCCAGGGCAGCGACGAACTCGATTACAGGGGACAGGGTGCCCATGAGCTTGGCACTCTTCATGTTGGCGTCAAAGTTTACCCGGTTCTGATGGTCGAACCGCTCGATTTCATAGGGTTCCCGGACGAAGGATTTCACCACACGGGTGGAAGACAGGGTTTCCTGCAGGATAGAAGTAATATCCGCAGAAGCCTGCTGGATCCGGCGGCCGGATTTACGGATTTTCTTGCCGTAGAAGTCCATGAAGAACAGTACGATGGGGAACGTACAGAATGTAAAGGCCGTCAGCTGCCAGTCCAAATAGACCATGGCGCCTACGGAGCCAATGAGCACACAGGTTTCCGTAATGAGCTCTATGCTGTTGTCCACCATGGCGGCCTGGAGAGCCTGGACGTCGTTGGTCACGTAGCTCATAAGGGTGCCCAGCTTGTTCTTATCGTAGAACCGGGTGCTCAGGCTCATGAGTTTGCGGAACACCAGCTTGCGCACGTCGATGACGATGCTTTCGCCTACGTAATTCATCAGGTAGCTCTGGCCGTAGTAAAAGATACCACGGGTAAAGAAGATGACCACGATGCCCAGGGAAATCAGGTTCAGCAGGGCCATATCTTTGTTGGCAAATACTTTATCGATAACGTCCCGGACGATCCAGGGCACGTACAGGTTGGCGGCAGCGGTCATCATAGTGCAGAAACCGGCCAGGATCAATCTGGGAATATAGGGTTTAATGAAGCGGATAATGCGGAAGTATAGGTTCATCTGTTCTCCTCTGCTGTCTGTAAGATCAGGGCGGCGGTCCGGTTCACGGCACCGGGTGCCCCTAATTTGGCTACGGCGTCCCGCAGCTCTTGGTGGATGATGTCCGATTGTTCAGGGTCCAGGAAACGGAGGACGCCGGCAGCCATGTTGTCCGGGGTCATGTTTTCCTGGATCAGTTCCGGCAGGATTTCCTTGCCGGAGAGGATGTTGGGCAGCCCGATGTATTTCACGTACACCATGTGCCGGGCGATAGCCATGGACAGGGCGCTGGCCCGGTAGCAGATGACGCTGGGCAGATTGCACAGGGCCGCTTCCAGGGTCACGGTGCCGCTGGTGGCCAGAGCCACGTCGGAAGCACTCATGACGTTGTAGGGATTACCCTCTACAATGCGCACGGGCACGGAGGACTGAGCCAGGATGGCTTCCAGCAGGCTCTTTTCAATAGAGGGAGCCTTTTGGAGCACGAAGTCCACGTTCGGACGCTGCTGCAAAATCTTCGGCAGAGCCTGGAGCATGACGGGCAGTACGCCGGTGACCTCCTTCACCCGGCTGCCGGGCAGGAGCAGCACTACGGGGTGACCGGGCCGCTTGCCAATAGCCGACTCTGCTTCCTGAGGGCTCAGGGTGGGCTGCACGATATCCACCAAGGGATTGCCCACGAATTCTACGGGAGCCCCGGCGGCTTTGTACACCTCCGCCGCAAAGGGATAGATGCAGGCTACTTTTGTAGCCAGGTTGGCCACCATCTTGGCCCTGCCCCGGCGCCAGGCCCAGGCAGAGGGCGGAATATAGGAAAATACGGGAATGTTCAGCTTCTTGGCCACTTTGGCCACCCGCATATTGAAGTCCGGATAGTCCACGGTGACGAATACGTCGGGCTTTTCCTCCACCATGACCTTGCGGAACAGGTCCCGGAGGGCGAACAGCCGTGGCAGCTGACGCACCACTTCTACGAAGCCCATGACGCTGTAATCTTTATAATTAAACAGGACCTGGCCCCCAGCCTGGGCCAGAGCCTCCCCGCCCATGCCAAAAACTCGGGCCGACGGGTCTTGCTGCAAGATTGCCTTTGTCAGAGCGGCTGCATGGAGATCCCCGGAGGCCTCTCCCGCAGAAATGAAAATCTTTTTCACCCTGTCCTCTCCTCTCTCTTTTACACATAAAGGTACAGTTTATTTTAACCTTTATGAGA
>OMUE01000014.1 GCA_900314165.1 uncultured Acidaminococcus sp. | reverse complement strand
TTTATTGGGTCACTTTTAACCGGCCAAATGGGTCAAATTGAACCCGGCCTTGACAGGTATAAGGATTCTCCATACCTCATACCTTTTGCAAAGCACTTATAATAGCGAATAGTTGTTTAACGGCAGAAAAATAATTATACATTATTTACCATTTTATTCGGTATATTTTACCTGGACTCCATCGCTAAAATGAGGAATAATGCTGACCGCTTTGGGAAGCACAATAACTTGTTCAGGAATTTTTTCTGACAATGCCATATCAATTGCCGTCTGCAAATTTGGTGCCCAGTCCATCATCATTTTTTTCAATTCTACTGGGTCTAAATTTTCACTAACAACAATAATTCGTCCTTTTGTTTCTGCGCGGGCATACTCAAATGCTTTATTCGTTCCTACATCGAAGCCTTCCTTTTTAAATCGTTCAATAACTTCCTCAGGCCTGTTCGCTTCTTCTAACCATTTTTTAAACAATTCAGGTCCAAAACCTTTTTCACCGCGACAGAGTAGGATAAACGTTACCTTTTCCCCTCGTTTGCAAAACTCTTCACCACATGCCAGACCCTTTTGCGTTTGATACAGGTTCTGATCTCTGGGAGCTCCGCCAGGAGATACAATAATTAAATCTCCTCTTTTATCACATTCTACCGTATTTAGTCTGCGTGATAATTCTACGCCTTTTATATGTGCCAGTTCCAAATCGCCAGCTACAAAAGCAACATTTTGTTTTTGAGTATCCTGAACTGCATTTAAGATAAATTTTACATTAACCATCTTTGCTCCTTGCAAAGCATCAATGTGGAATTGATTTTCTTCCATCCATCCTACAGCTGGCTGCATAGGACGGATAGGCAGAGCATGATGGAAATGGAGTGTTTCTAATGCTGTTACACCTGGTACAATACTTTTTCTACCACCAGAAAATCCTGCTGTTTTGTGAGGAACAATAAGGCCCGTTGTGATAATAAATTTAGATTTGGCAACGACTTCATCTACATATACTTTGAGCCCATCCTGGCATGTCCCCACATAAACATTTCCTTTATGGCAATCATGCATATGGATTTTGAAATGAGATAGAATATAAGAACCTACCATATTTACTAGCTCTTCTTGGGTAGAACCGCGATGGCTACCTGTAGCTACAATAAATTCTATCTGATTTTCTTGAAGGCCAGCACTCTTCAGCCGTTCTATCAACGCTTCTGCCATTTCTCGGGTGGGACCTGGGCGTGTATGGTCGTTAATAACAATCAGAACTTGTTCCTGAGGCAAAACCATATCTTCAAGACGAGACGTTCCTATTGGATTATTTAATGCATTTTGAATTAGTTCTTCCACCGGTCTACTCACTGCATTACAAACAGGATCAACAATCTGTACAGGAATTGTATCGCTGATTTCACCGATCATATAACTATCTCCATAAGGTACACGAATTTTCATAATGAAATGTTCCTTTCAAATAGATTAAAATTTAATCAATACAATTTCTTTATTTTGGGCGAATCCTATATTCCACTCAAGACTTTATACAATTATCAGAATTCATAGGTTTTTTCTTTTGTAATTATTATATAATATACATAAAATAGTTCAAATACGTTATTATTGATGTTTTTCATAGGTAACTACCTATAACAGAGGAAATGAATATTTATGGATCAGAATATGAATTTAAGAGATCTTATTTATTTTTTAAAGATTGCTAATGAAAAAAATATTTCTAATGCTGCAAAAAAGCTTTTTATTGCTCAACCCTCTCTTAGCCAGTATTTAAAAAAACTGGAAAATTCAATAGGAACACCTCTTTTTCACCGTCTTCCTTCTGGTGTAGCCCTGACAGACGCTGGTGAAAAATATTACAAATTAGCTCTCCAAATTTTAAAAATCGTTGAAGATTTTAATTTCGAAATCAGCGATATTGAGCATCTTCAGTCTGGAACTATTAAATTTGGCATTACACCAAATATGGGAACAGGTCTTTTACCTTATATTGTCTCAAGTTTTAGGAAGATTTGTCCTCTTTTAGATCTTCATATTGAAGAAATTCCATCTCCACTTCAAGAAATTCAACTTTTGGAAGGAAAGATAGATTTTTCTCTTATGCATCTGCGGTCAAAAGACAAGCTTAATAATGCTCTTACTTATACTAAATTAGGAAAAGACCCATTTATGGTTATCATTCCTCGTACCTTTACAAACATACAAGAAAAGATTTATCAATTAAATGATACTTATTATTGGGATATTAAAAATATAGGTAATATGCCAATTATTA
>OMUE01000044.1 GCA_900314165.1 uncultured Acidaminococcus sp. | reverse complement strand
TCTTCAGTTCCGGCATATCCATATGGAACAGGCCGATTTCCAGGCAGCGGACAGCTTTCAGGAAGGCAGCTTCCATGTTTCGTTCGATGGCCATGACTTCGCCCGTGGCCTTCATCTGGGTGCCCAGAGTATGGTCGGCGTTCACGAATTTGTCGAAGGGCCAGCGGGGGATCTTGATGACGCAGTAGTCTAACGTCGGTTCGAAGCAGGCGGTGGTCTTCTTCGTCACGGCGTTTTCGATTTCATCCAGGGTGTAGCCTGCAGCAATCTTGGCAGCTACCTTGGCAATCGGGTAGCCCGTAGCCTTGGAAGCCAGTGCGGAGGAGCGGGATACACGGGGGTTAACCTCGATGACGATGTATTCTTCAGAATCCGGGTTCAGGGCATACTGTACGTTGCAGGCGCCCTGTACGCCCAATTCCGTTACGATGTCGATGGCCGCAGTACGCAGCATCTGGACTTCCCGGTCCGTCAGGGTCTGGCAGGGAGCCACGACGATGGAGTCGCCGGTATGGACGCCTACAGGGTCGATGTTTTCCATGTTGCAGACCGTGATGCAGTTGCCGGCGCTATCCCGGACCACTTCGTATTCGATTTCCTTCCAGCCGGCTACGGACCGTTCGATCAGAGCCTGGCCGATCATGGAGTACGTCAGGCCTTTCGTAGTGATATCGTCCAGTTCTTCCATGTTGTGGGCAATACCACCGCCGGTGCCGCCCAGAGTATAGGCAGGACGGACAATCAGGGGGAAGCCCACTTCCTGGGCAAATTCCATGGCTGCAGCTACCGTTTCCACAATCGTAGATTGAGGGATGGGCTGATGCAGCTTCTCCATGGTCTCTTTGAACAGTTCCCGGTCTTCAGCCTTCATAATGGAAGGAATCTGGGTGCCCAGCAGCTGTACGTTGTATTTTTTCAGGACGCCCTTTTTGTCCAGCTCGATGGCCAGGTTCAGGCCGATCTGGCCACCCAGAGTAGCCAGCAGGGAGTCAGGCCGTTCTTTGGCGATGACGCTTTCCAAAAAGTCCACATCCAGGGGTTCTACGTAGACCCGGTCTGCAATGTGCACATCGGTCATAATGGTAGCCGGGTTGGAGTTGACCAACACTACCTCCAGGCCTTCTTCTTTCAGGGCCCGGCAGGCCTGGGTACCGGAATAGTCGAATTCAGCGGCCTGGCCGATGATGATTGGGCCAGAGCCGATTACCATAACTTTCTTAACGTTCTCTTTTTTTGGCATCTCAGTGCCCTCCCATCATCTTGATAAACCGGTCGAACAGGTAATCGTTGCCATGAGGACCGGGGGAAGCTTCCGGATGGTACTGGACCGTGAACGTAGGATGATCCAGATAGCGCAGGCCTTCGTTGGTCCCATCGTTCAGGGAACGGTTGATGACTTCTACGTGCAGGCCTTTCAGGGAGGCTTCATCCACCATATAGCCATGGTTCTGAGACGTAATCATAATTCTGTGGTCATACAGGTCACGAACAGGCTGGTTGATGCCCCGGTGGCCAAACAGCATCTTCTTCGTCTTGGCGCCGTTAGCCAGGGCCATAACCTGATGGCCCATGCAGATGCCGAACATCGGTTTCTTGCCGATCATCTTTTTGATGTTGGCAATTTCCACCTGCAGGTCCATAGGATCTCCGGGGCCGTTGGACAGGAAAATCCCATCGGGATTCACAGCTAACACGTCTTCTGCAGGGGTTTCTGCAGGGAATACAGTGAGCCGGCAGCCTTTAGCAATCAGTGACAGCAGGATGTTCCGTTTCACACCGTAGTCCATAACGGCTACGTGGTATTTCGCATCCGCCTCGCCCATAGTGTACACTTCTTTCGTGGTCACCTGCAGTACCTGGTCATGTTCTTCCGGCGTAGCCAGCAGCCTTTGGACTTCTTCATCGGGCGTATCGGCGGGCACCAGGACGCCCTGGATCGTACCGTAGGAACGGATGTGGCGGGTAATGGCCCGGGTATCCACGTCCGTCAGCACGGGGATATCGTTCTTCTCCAGGAACTCCATGACCGTGCCTTCGTCCCGCCAGGAGCTAGGTTCATCGCACAGCTCGCTGACGATCAGGCCCTTGTAATAGCATTTGTCAGCCTGGTTGAACAGGTCGTTGCAGCCATAGTTACCGATCAGGGGATAGGTGAAGATGACGATCTGGCCGCACCAGGAGGGGTCCGTCAGGGTTTCCTGATAGCCGCTCATACCGGTGGTGAACACCACTTCCCCAACAGTCTTATGGGTAGTGTACAGGGTGCCTTCGTACACGTTGCCATCTTTTAATACTAATTTACCTTTTACTTTTTGCATACTACACCGTCTTTCATTACAAAGCGGCCATCCACAATGGTCGCGACAGCCTTGCCCTGGCAATGCTTGCCTTCAAAAGGCGTCAGTTTGCCGCGGGTATAGAACTTGGCGCTGTCCACCGTCCATTCCTTATCCAGATCCAGGATCGTGATGTCCGCGTTGGTCCCCTCTTTCAGGGTGCCGCCTTCCAGGTTGTACACCTTGGCAGGAGAGCAGCTCATCTTGTCCACCAGTTCATTGATGGTAAACAGACCCGTATGGTACAGTTCCGTCAGAGCCACGCCTACGGACGTTTCCAGCCCGCAGAAGCCGTTAGGCGCATAGCGGAATTCTACGTCTTTTTCTTCGGGAGCGTGAGGAGAGTGATCCGTGACGATGGCGTCGATGGTACCATCCTTCAGAGCTTCCCGCAGGCCCTGTACATGGTCCCAGCTGCGCAGAGGAGGGCTGATCTTGGCCGCCGTGCTGTAGCCGGACACCGCTTCGTCCGTCAGGGTCAGGTGCTGGATCGTAGCTTCGCAGGTAATGGGAATGCCCTTTTTCTTGGCTTCCCGTACGATGTCCACAGCCCCTTTGCTGGCGATGTGGCACACATGGACATGGGTGCCGGTATACTGGGCAATGAGGGCATCTCTGGCCACGGCGATGTCTTCAGCGATAGAAGGGATGCCGGGAATGCCCAGGCGGGCGGACACAGCCCCTTCGTGCATATAGCCTTCATGGTTCAGTTCTTCTTCGATATCGTGGAGGATCAGCGGTTTGTCAAAGGCGCTGACGTACCGGGCAGCCAGCAGCATGATGTGGGAGCTTTCCACGTAGTGGCCGTCATCAGAAAACCCGATGGCGCCCCGCATGGCCATGTCGCCCATTTCCGTGATTTCCTTGCCTTTTTCACCCTTCGTGATAGCCCCGATGACTTCTACGTGGACGTAGCCTTCTTCAGCGGCTCTCTTCTTGATACCGCTGACCACGATGGACGTATCGATAACGGGCTTCGTATTAGGCATGCAGCACACTCTCGTGATGCCGCCGGCAGCCGCCGCCATGGTACCGGTCACCAAATCTTCCTTGGCTTCCAGACCCGGTTCCCGCAGATGGGTGTGCAGGTCAATGAAGCCGGGAGCTACGACCTTGCCCGTAGCGTCATAGACTTCGTCTGCAGCTTCTTCAATGTGGTCTGCCGCTTTGGCAATCTTACCGTCTTCTATGAGCAGATCCATGACCTTATCCAGGTTTTGGCTGGGATCTACAAGTCGTCCGTTCTTAATTAGCGTTTTCAACTGGTTTCCCTCCTGTCAAAGTCAAGAACAACAGTGCCATACGCACGGCTACCCCGTTGGTCACCTGTTCCCGGATGACGGCCTGATCGCTGTAGGACGTATCCCAGGCGATTTCCAGGCCTCTATTCGTAGGACCGGGGTGCATCACCAGGCAATTCGGTTTAGCCAGCTTCATCTTTTCTTCGTTGACGCCGAAGATGCGAGCGTATTCCCGAGCGGTGGGGAACATGCCTTTTTCCTGCCGTTCCAGCTGGATCCGCAGGATATCCACTACATCGGCCCCCTCAATAGCCTCTTCCACTCTCTTGTGCACCGTAACGCCGAGAGCTTCAATGTCTCTGGGCATCAGGGTCATGGGCCCTGCTACGTGGACGTCCGCCCCCAGCTTCACCCAGGCAGCGATGTTGCTGCGGGCTACCCGGCTGTACAGGATGTCCCCGATGATAGCCATCTTCAGGCCTTTGAAATCCAGGCCGTGTTCCCGGATGGTGAACATATCCAGCAGTCCCTGGGTGGGATGGGCGTGGGCACCGTCACCGGCGTTGATGACGATGGGTTTGGCAATGTCGGCAGCGTATTTTGCAGCCCCTTCAATAGGATGCCGCATGACGATGGCATCACAGGCCATGGATTGAACCGTCAGGATCGTATCTCTCAGGCATTCCCCTTTGGCCACGCTAGAACCGGAAGCACTCAGGTTGATGACATCAGCTCCCAGATATTTGCCGGCCAGCT
>OMUE01000003.1 GCA_900314165.1 uncultured Acidaminococcus sp. | reverse complement strand
TCGCTGTCCCCGGTCATCATGACCAGCTGTTTGAAGCCTGCATGGCGCAGAGCCTTCAGCACATCCGGTGCTTCCTCCCGCAGAGGATCCTGGATGCAGATAATGGCTGCCAGCTTGCCGTCCAGGGCCATGTAGATATGGGAATATTCTTCCGGACGATTCTCGTACAGGTCTTCTTCCCCTTCCGGAATGACGCACTTCTCGTCGTCGAAGATGAAGTGGCCGCTGCCGATGACAATCCGCTTGTCCCCCACCATGGACGCAATGCCGTGGGCTACGATGTATTCCACCTTGCTGTGCATCTCGTCGTGGGTCAGGCCTTCGTCCGCAGCTTCCCGCACAATGGCGTTAGCCACAGAGTGCGGGAAATGTTCCTCCAGGCAGGCCGCATACCGCAGTACCGTAGCCCGGTCATAACCGCTGAAGCAGATCACGTCCGCCACCTTCGGCTTGGCGAGAGTCAGAGTACCGGTCTTATCAAAGACGATGGTATCCGCCGCTGCCACAGCCTCCAGGAATTTGCCGCCCTTTACCGTAATCTTATGGGTACTGCATTCCCGCATAGCGGACAGGACCGCCAGAGGCATGGACAGCTTCAGGGCACAGGAGAAGTCCACCATCAGGATGGACATGGCTCTCGTCACGTTTTTCGTCAGAAGATACGTGAGCGCCGTGCCCCCAGGCACCAGGGTACCAGGCTGTCCGCCAGATGGGAAGCCCGGCTTTCCAGGTTGGATTTGAAGGATTCGGAATCCTGGATCATCTTTACGATCCGGTCGTAGCGGTTGCCACCGGCGCCGCTCTTGACCTTGACGATGATTTCCCCGTCTTCCACTACCGTGCCTGCGTACACCGTCAGGCCCGGAGTCTTGTGGACGGGCATGGATTCCCCGGTCATGGAAGCCTGGTTCACCATAGCATCCCCCTGGGCTACCTCGCCGTCCAGAGGGATGGTACTGCCCATCTTCACACTGACCAGATCCCCGGCCTTGACATCGGACAGGGGTACTTCCACTTCCGTACCATCGATGACTTTCCACACCGTATCGATGTGCAGGGACATATTGTCCGCCAGGTCGTGGACGGATTTCTTATACGTCCATTCTTCCAGCAGGTTCCCGATCCGCAGCAGGAACATAACGGAGCCGGCCGTAGCCGTATCGTTCTGCAGCATGGCCGCCGTAATGGCGCTGGCATCCAGCACCGGCACATCCAGCCGGCCGTGGCGCAGGGATTTCAGGCCCAGGCGGATATAGCCCAGGGTATGGTACCACAGGCGCACCATTTTGATGGGCATGGGCAGGAACCAGCGGCACAGATAGTGCTTGGCGATGAGCTTCAGCAGCTTATTCCGGTAATCCCGGTTCAGCTGCAGGGCGCCGGCCTTGTCCTTCGTAGCCTTCCGCAGGTCCGGGTCGTTGATGTTCAACCGGGCCAGGGCCTTGACGATCCCATCCCGGATGGGGCGGGGATCCTCAGGGTCATAGAGGATGGCAATGCCGGCAGCAGCGGAATACAGTTTCACCTTGTGGATGCCGGGAACCCGTTCCAGACCGCCCAGCACAGCCGCGCCCTGTTCCATATCGAAAGAGCGCACAGCCACGCCCTTCACAGCCAGGCAGCGCACCCGCAGGCGTCCGGGTACATCGTGTTCAATTTGAAATTTCATAGTGCTCGCTCCCTTTCCTAGGATTCAGGGAACGGGGCTTACTTCGCTTCGTCTTCTACTACAGGAGCAGCGGCTTCTTTGGCTGCCTTTTCTGCAGCTTCGGCTTCTTCAGCTTTCCGGTTTTCTTCCTTAGCGGCAGCTACGATGTCGTCAGCTTGAGCCTGCAGGCAGGCAGAGCTTTCGGAAGCGCATTTTTGTACGCGCAGGGCAGCAGCCGTCGTCTTGATGGCAGCTTTCTTCATGAGTTTAGATTTGAACAGTCTTTCGCCCAAAAGGCCCAACACGGCGCCTCCAGCGACCAAACCCGTCTTTACCCAGTCTTCTCTTTCCATAGTGTTTTCCACCTTTCCTCTTGATTCGGAGAATTTGACACATTAGGAAGTCCTTGTACGTAAGTTTGGCAGAGCTGTCTAATCTTCCGGGATTGACCCTAATCCCAACCCTGAAAGCCGCATTAAAATTAGTTCTCAGTAACCAATACTTCAGTATCTCCATACTAATAAACAAGTCTATAAGACTATTCTTTATTATAGTACAAAAATATGGTCTGTAGCAATGAAATTAACGTATTTTATAATATTTTAGCTGTTTTTTATGCCATAGAAAAATGTATATTTGCTCGTACTAACAGCATGTTTCAGGTATAACAAAAGGAGGTGTGAAAAAATCACATCTCCTGCTTAACTCTGGTATAACCTTGTAGGGGCGCATCGTGAGATGCGCCCACCGAGAATTCCTTAATTAAAGCATTCCTGGTGGGTTCATCTCACGATGAACCCCTACGGATTCGTGTTGGAGTCAAGTACTTATTTTAAATTAAAAGATTGGAGCATATCAGTGTTAATTCTTTCACAGCTCCTTTTCTTCCTTGCCCGCAGCAGCGCCTTTTCACTTTTCACTGTTCACTTTTCACTATATCCCAGCAATCAGAACGCCGCCACGGTGCCGTCCGTCCGGGGTTCTGTAGCGCCGCACAGGACGCCATCGGGCTGACGCCAGATCATCTGGCCGCGGCCGAAGCTGATGGTATCGTCCAATACAGTGACCTCGTGGCCTCTTTGCCGCAGGCCCTCTATGATCTCCGGTGCCACGCCGGATTCTATCTCAATATGCTTCCCTGCGGTCCACTGCCACCGCGGTGCATCCAGCGCCGCCTGGGGATTCATGTGGTAATTCAGGGTATTGACCATGACCTGCAGGTGTCCCTGAGGCTGCATGAAGCCGCCCATGACCCCGAAAGAACCAACGGCTTCCCCGTCTTTCGTCAGGAATCCCGGAATAATGGTATGGTAGGGTTTCTTCCCTGGCGCCAAGCAGTTGTCGCTGTTGGGATCCAGGTAGAAATTATGCCCTCTGTCGTTCAGGGCGATGCCCCAGCCGGGAATCACGATGCCGGAGCCGAAGCCTTTGAAGTTGCTCTGGATGAAGGACACCATATTGCCTTCCCCGTCCGCCGCGCACATATAGACCGTGCCGCCGCTGAAGGGTTTGCCATACGTAGGCATGATGGCCTTTTCCCCGATGAGGCTGCGCCGCTGTGCCGCATATTCGTCGGACAGCATATCCGCCACCTTCGTCTTCATGAACCGGGGATCTGCCACGTACTGTTTTGCATCAGAGAAGGCCAGCTTCAGGGCCTCGATCTGCTTGTGATACGTGTCCACGGTCTCTTTTTCGCCCAGTTCAAAGCCCTTCAGGATATTCAGCGCCATGAGGGCCGTAATGCCGTGGCCATTGGGAGGAATCTCCCACACGTTGTAGCCCCGGTAGTTCACCGTAATGGGATCCACCCACTGAGCCTTATAGGCTGCCAGGTCTTCTTTACGGAGATAGCCGCCGGTCTTACGGCTGAAGGCGTCAATGGCTTCCGCAAGTTCACCCCGGTAGAAGGCTTCCCCGTAGGAAGCCGCAATACGCTTCAGGGTCTTGGCATGGTCAGGCAGCACGACCCGTTCTCCGGGCTCCGGGGCCCGGCCCTTGCCTAAGAAGGTCTGGAACCAGCCGGCAAAGGCAGGATCCTCTTTATATTTTGAGAACAGTTTTTCCGCACTCTTCCACAATTTGCTCATGGTCGGGGACAGCGGGAACCCGTCTTCAGCATATTCTATGGCTGGCTCGAACAGTTTTTCAAAGGGCAGCTTGCCAAACCGCTTATGAAGCTCTGCCCAGCCGGATACTGCGCCGGGCACTGTCACAGGAATCCAGCCTCGGTCCGGCACCACGTCCGTAATGCCCTTTTCTGCCAGGGCTTCCCGGCTGATACCCATAGGTGCCGGGCCGCTGGCATTCAGGCCGTACAGCTTGTGGTCGTCTTTCACCCATACTAAAGCAAAGGCATCGCTGCCCAGGCCGTTGGACGTAGGCTCTACTACCGTCAGGCAGATAGCCGTCGCAATGGCAGCATCGATGGCGTTGCCCCCCTGCAGCAGCATCCGCAGCCCTGCCTGAGCTGCCAAAGGCTGCCCCGTGCACACCATGCCGTGGGTTGCATACACCACCCTCCGCCGGGAGGGATAAGGATAGGAAGAAGAATCAAAGGATAACATGGGATACCTCCGTTTCTTAGTTAAGCCAGCGCACTCTTATACACCAATTCCACAATCTTCATGGTCACCTGGTAGGATTTTTCCAGGCTGGGAATGGGCAGGAATTCGTATTTGGAGTGGAAATTCAGGCCGCCGGTAAAATAGTTGGGCGTGAAGATGCCTTTTGTGGAAATGAAGGAACCGTCCGTGCCGCCCCGCATGGCAATGGTCTTAGGAGTAATGCCCAGTTCCTTCATGGCCTCGTAGATATAGTCGATGGCCTTATGGTTTTCCGGCGTCAGGGCATCGGCAATGTTGCCGTAGGTATCTTCCATGTCCAGCCGGATCCGGGCTCTGGGCTCTTTGGCCTGCAGAGCGGCCACTGCATCGCGGATCTTCTGCTTCTTCTCTTCGTATTTCGCCTTGTCATGATCCCGGATGTCCAGCCGCATTTCCGCCCGGGAAGCATTGGACTGGATGGATTTGATCCAGATATAGCCTTCTTTGCCTTCCGTGCACTCCGGAGTCTCTTTCCGGTCAAACATATTGGCCAGGTCCACAGCCAGCAGCGTCGGGTTCACCAGATTGCCCTTGGCGCTCATGGGATGGGCGCTGACCCCCTGGATATTCACGAAAGCACTGCCGGCATTAAAGGTCTCGTACACCACTTCCCCTAGTTCACAGCAGTCGATGGTATAAGCAAAGTCCACAGGGAACCGTTCGAATTCCATGCTCTTGGAGCCCCGCAGGCCTACTTCTTCGTCGGGCACGAAGGCCACGTAGATGTCCCCGTGGTAGATTTCCGGATGGGTGAACAAGGTGTGGATCATGGTCATGACGTTGGCAATGGCCGACTTGTTGTCCGCTCCCAGCACACTGGTGCCGTCGCTGAACACAATGTCCTGGCCCACATAGGCTGCCAGTTCCGGGTGTTCAGAAGCCTTCATAATGATATTCTTTTCTTGGTTCAGCACCACATCCCCACCGGGATACGCTTTCACCACATGGGGGTTGATGATGGGGCTCAGGTTCACGTCCACCGTATCCAGATGGGTGACGAAGCCGATCTTCGGCACCTTGCCCGTAAAACCCGCCGGCAGGTTGGCCGGCAGATAGCCCGTCAGCACACACTTCTTGCTGGTGTGCAGGTCTTCCAGGTCCATGAGCTCCAGCTCCACCTCCAGCTGCTGAGCCATATGCCACTGGGTAGGAGAGCTGGGCACTGCGCCCCCTGCCCGGCTTTGAGAAGGAATATTCACATACCGTAAAAACCGTTCCAAAAGTTCATCCCGTATTGCAGACATCGTCGTACCTCCTTGGGTTTGATGATTATATTGTAGCATATTGGTGGGAAGAGACGTTAGAAATTAGACGTTAGATAGTAGTGGTCCAGCGCACACTACCATCTAACGTCTCACGTCTAATCAATCTTTCCCTGCAAAATGGCAGGCCACGATATGGTGATTGCCAACATCCTTCAATTGAGGGATTTCTTTTGAGCAGATGTCTTTGGCAAAAGGACACCGGGTGTGGAACACGCAGCCGCTGGGAGGATTGGATGCACTAGGGATATCCGTGTTCAGGATCATAGCCTTGTGCTCCCGCCGCCGATCCAGTCTGGGTGCCGCTGCCAGCAGGCCCTGAGTATAGGGATGCAGCGTATGAGTAAACAACTCTTCCGTATCGGCAATCTCCATAACCCGTCCCAAGTACATGACCACAATCCGGTCGCTGATATACCGGATGACGGACAAGTCATGGGAAATGAACAGGTAGGTCAACTGGTATTTTTCCTGCAGCTCCTGCATCAGGTTCAGGATCTGGGCCTGGACGGATACGTCCAGCGCCGATACCGCTTCATCAGCTACGATGAGCTCCGGCCGGCTGATCAAGGCTCTGGCAATGGCGATGCGCTGGCGCTGGCCACCAGAAAATTCGTGAGGATAGCTGTAATAGTGCTTTTTATTCAACCCTACTTCCTCCAGAATCTCTTCCGCTGCCTGGCGCCGTGTCTCCGCCGTCCCCACCTTTTGGATAAGCAGAGGTTCTTCCAGCGTACGGCCGATGGTCATCCGGGGATTCAGGGATGCATAGGGATCCTGGAATACCATCTGGATGGCTCTGCGGATAGCCCGCATCCGTTCATTATCCAAGGGCACGATGTCCAGTCCATGGAACAGCACTTGTCCTCCAGTTGGTTCAATGAGCCGCATAAGGGTCTTGCCCAGTGTGGACTTGCCACAGCCGGACTCTCCAACGATGCCCAGGGTTTCTCCCCGGTTCACGGAGAAGCTTACATCGTCCACAGCCTTTACATCCCCTTTTTTCTTGGAAAAGAGGACGGATTCATCATAGATAGGAAAGTATTTTTTCAGGTGGCGAAGCTCCAATATAGGTGTTTGTTCTGTCATAGTCTCCGCCTCCTATTGTTTCGTCATGACCCGGAAGCACCGGGCAGAACGATGTTCGTCAATCCGCACCATGGGCGGAGGAATCTGACGGCATTGTTCCTTGCAATACTGGCAGCGGTCCGCAAACCGGCAGCCATCGATCTTCGTGCCCGCAGGGGGAACCACGCCGGGGATGCTGTACAGCTTACCCTGCCCGTTCCAGCGTTCCGGCAGAGAGTTCAGCAGCCCCTGGGTATAAGGATGCAGGGGCTCCCGCAGCAGGTCGTCTATAGCCGCCGTCTCCACGATTTCCCCGGCGTACATGACATACACGTACTTGCACATTTCCGCCACTACCCCCAGATCATGGGTAATGAGGATGATGGCCATGCCCAGCTCATCCTTCAGGGAGTTCATCAGGTCCAGAATCTGAGCCTGTACCGTCACATCCAGTGCTGTTGTGGGTTCATCGGCAATCAGCAGCTTCGGGTGGCAGGACAGGGCCATGGCAATCATGATGCGCTGCCGCATGCCGCCGCTCAGCTCGAAGGGATAGCTCTTCAGCATGATTTCCGGCCGGGGAATCTCCACCTTCTTCATCATGTCGATAGCTTGTTCTTCTGCTTCTTTCCGGCTCACATGCTGGTGCAGCATAATGCCTTCTGTCAGCTGCTTGCCCACTGTGTACACCGGGTTCAGGCTCGTCATAGGTTCCTGGAAAATCATAGCCATATCCTTGCCCCGAACCTTCTGGATTTCCTGCGGGCTTAGTTTCAACAAGTCCTGCCCCGCCAGCTCTATAGAGCCTTTGGGAATACAGGAATACCGGGGATCCAGCAGGCCCATAACGGCCAGGGACGTAGTGGATTTCCCGCAGCCGGATTCCCCTACCAGGCCTACCGTCTCTCCCGGATAGATATCCAGGTTCAGGTCCATAACTGCAGGAATGTGCTTTTTGCCATTTAAAAATTCTACATTCAGGTCTTTTATACGTAAAATCGGTTCTGTCATCCCAAGCACCTTCCCTTACTGTTTGATTTTTGGATCCAGTGCCCGGCGCAGACCGTCACCCATCATATTGAAGCCTAGTACGACAATAGAAATAGAAAGGCCAGGGAATACAGCTACCCAGGGCTGGGTGCTCAGGTAGCTCTGGGCCGTCCTCAGCATGGAACCCCAGCTGGGCTGCTCAGGGCTGGCCCCCAACCCGATATAGGACAGGCCGGCCTCGGAAATAATAGCCGAAGCCATGGCCAGCGTAATCTGTACTAACAGCGTAGGCATCACGTTGGGCAGGATGTGCACCAGAGCGATGCGCAGGTCGGAACAGCCGATGGAACGGGCAGCTTCCACGTATTCCAGATTCTTCAGTTGGATGACCTGAGCTCTCGTAATGCGGATAAAGGCCGGCAGGAAACCAATGCCGATAGCCAGCATGGCATTGCCAAAACCGCCGCCTAACATAGCCGCCAGGGCCAGAGCCAGCACCATGGACGGGAATGCCTGCATGGCGTCTACAATCCGGGTAATGACCCACTGGTCCATAAAGCCGCCTTTATAGCCACTGTACAGTCCGATAGGAACCCCTACCAGGAAGGCAAAAGCTACAGGCAGGATGGCTGCCGCAGAGGTCAGTCTGGCACCGTACACCAGCCGGGAGAAGGTATCCCGGCCCAAATCGTCCGTGCCGAAGATATGGGCACCACCGGGAGCTTTCAGCACTGCATTGTAATCCTGGTCAAACACAGGATCGTAAGGCGCAATCAAAGGAGCCGCCAGAGCAAACAAGATCAACAGCAGGATGATGCCGGCGCCCAGGAGTGCCTGCTTGTTACTACAGTACCGCTTGACCATGAGCCGTAAAATAGAGTTTTTCTGTGCTGCCATGTTATTTCCCCTCCTTCCCTAGACGGATCCGGGGATCTACGATAGCATACAGAAGGTCAACTACAATATTGATGACTACGACGCACGCTGCCGAAATCAGGATCGTACTCTGCACCGTAATGAAGTCACGGTTGAATACAGAGTCCACAATGAGTTTGCCATACCCGGGAATGTTGAAAATCGTCTCCGTAATGACCAGGCCCCCCAACAGGCTGGCCAGCATAATACCGCTGGTCGTGATGACAGGGATCATGGCATTCTTCAACGCATGGCCGAACAGCACGACGATTTCTGCCAACCCTTTGGCCCGAGCCGTACGGATATAATCGGACTGCAGGACTTCCAGCATAGAGCTGCGCACCATCCGCATGAGCACAGCGGATTCCCGGAAACCGGTAGCGATAACCGGCAGGATGATCGTCTTCAGATTTTCTTCAGGGTCATCAAAAAATGGCACATAGCCGGAAGCTGGAAGTAATTCCAGCTCCACAGCTACGATGATGATGCACATCATGCCCAGCCAGAAATGAGGGATGGACATACCGATTAACGAAATAAACGTACAGAGATGATCAACAATCGTATTCGGTTTGGCAGCAGACAGGATGCCGCAGGGCAGGGCAATCAAGAGGGCTACCAGGAAAGAACCGATGGCCAGCTCTATAGTGGCCGGCAGCCGTTCCGCAATAAGCTGGTTCACACTGGTACCATCCACCAGGGACTTGCCCAAATCTCCCTGCAAAACATGTCCCATCCAGTCCGCATATTGTACAATCAGAGGCCTGTTGAGCCCTAACTGGTTCCGCAACGCTTCTACTGCGTCCGGAGTCGCTTCTACCCCCAGGATGACCGTTGCCGGATCCCCTGGCAATAACTGAAGCATAAGGAAAACGATTACGCTCACCAGGAACAGTACCGGTATAGAAGCCACTATCCTTTTTAAAATGATTTTCATTCCTTACACCCCAATTTATAGACTGTTATTTCTTTTCCATACCCACGGTGCGGATCATGCCGTCCGGAATAGGCGTAAAGCCCGTAATCGCCTTGGACAGACCGAACACGTTGTTTTCGTGGTACAGCACCACATAAGGCATATCGTCCAGCAGGATGGTCATGAGCTGCTTGTAGATTTCTTTCCGTTTGTTCTGATCCGTAACCATACGGCCCTGATCCAGCAGTTCGTCCACTTTAGCGTTATCGTACTTCATATAGTTGTTAGGCGCTCCCGTATAGAACCAGTTGTACAGGTTCCCATCAGGATCCGTGCGGCCGCTCCAGCCCGTCATAGAGCCTTGGAAATCACCTTTCTTCGTCCGATCCAGCAGTGTACCAAAGTCCTGTTTTTGGATTTCCATGGTGATGTTGGCAGCCTTCAGCTGTTTTTGAACCAGTTGGCATACCTGGGCGGACAACGGATCATTATCCGTCAGCATGGTAAACTTAAAGCCATTGCCCTTGCCGGCAGCAGCCAGCAGTTTCTTTGCTCCTTCCACGTCCGGTGCTGTCGGTTTATCCAGTGCAGCATCGTAAGCCCAGCTGGTCGGAGACAGAGGAGAACGGGCCGGCGTACCCACGCCGAACATAGCTACCTTTACGATAGCTTCCCGGTCGATGAGCTTGTCGATAGCCTGGCGCACCCGTTTATCCTGGAACAGGGGATCTTTCGTATTCAACACGTAACCTTTGAAGCCAGGGCCGGCTTCGTTGATAACGCTGATCTTCTTGTCGGATTTGAAGTTGTTCACTTCGTTCAGAGGGAACCGGTTCGTCATATCCAGCTGGCCACTCTTCAGGTTCAGCAGGGCTACGTTAGCGTCGTTCATAATCTTGAACACAAGGGTATCAGCCTTAGCTGCATCCTTCTTCCAGTAATCCTTGTTCTTTTCCAGGACGATCTGGGCGCCCTTCTTTCTTTCCTTGAACTTGTACGGGCCGGTGCCGATAGGATGGTTGATAAACTTATCCCCGTCCTTCTTCACAGCTGTAGGAGACACAATCATGCCTGCCCGGTCCGTCAGCTGGCTCAGCAGCGGCGCATAGGGTTTACTCAAGGTCAGTACTACGGTTAGCGGGTCTTTTACTGTGACTTCCTTCACAAAAGACAGTTCACTTCTCCGGCTGGAACCTTTCTGTTTATTCCGTTCCAGGGTAAACTTCACGGCTTCTGCGTTAAAATCCGTGCCATCGTGGAATTTCACGCCCTTCTTCAGGTGGAAGGTGTAGGTCAGGCCGTCAGGACTGATTTCCCATTTTTCCGCCAGCATAGGGATGATGTTTCCTTTAGCGTCCAAATCCACCAGTTTGTCAAAAATGCTCTGGAACACAATCCGGTCTACAAAAGCCGTGGACGGCATAGGATCCAGCTTTGGCGGGTCCTGATGCAGGGAGATATTGATGGACCCCTTCTTGCCACTACCGCTGCTGCCACTGGATTTAGAACCTCCGCCACCGCAGCCGGCCACCAAGCTCAGAGCCAATACCCCTGCTAAAACGCTGCCAGCAAGCTTTTTCCATGATTTTTTCATCTCATTCACCCCTCATTTGAATGTTGAATCTGCCTTTTCCGGCTAGTTTCTATTTCTCTTTATGTCCGCCCTTTTCAAGGGCGGGGGACCATTTTGCACAGCAAAATGGTGGTGGGTTTATTATCCTATTTCTTCTCCATATCCACAGTGCGGATCATACCATCGGGAATGGCCGTGAAACCATTGATGGCCTTAGATAAACCGAACACATTATTTTCATGATACAGCACCAGGTACGGCAAATCGTCACCCACAATAGTCATAATCTGTTTATACACTTGTTTCCGCTGATTCTGATCCGTTAGCATACGACCCTGATCCAGCAGCTCATCCACTTTCGGATTGCTGTATTTCATGTAGTTATTGTAGGCACCTGTATAATACCAGCTGTACATGTTACCATCAGGATCTGTCCGGCCGCTCCAGCCAATCATGGACATCTGGAAGTCGCCCCGTTCGGAACGATCCAGCAATGTACCAAAGTCCTGCTTTTGAATATTCATAGTAATATTGGCAACCTTTAGCTGTTTCTGAACCAGCTGAGCAATTTGAGCGGATACGGGATCCTGATCCGTCATCAGAGTAAACGTAAAGCCATCAGCCTTGCCGGCAGCAGCCAGCAGTTTCTTGGCTCCTTCCACGTCCGGAGCCGTCGGTTTATCCAAAGCTGCGTCATAAGCCCAGCTGGTCGGAGACAGGACGGAACGGGCCGGCGTCCCTACACCAAACAAGGCTACCTTCACCAGAGCTTCCCGGTCGATCAGTTTGTCAAGTGCCTGACGAACCCGCTTATCCTGGAATAGAGGATCCTTCAGGTTCAGCATATACCCTTTGAAGCCAGGGCCCGCTTCATTGATGACCCCAATCTTCTTGTCAGACTTGAAGTTATTCACTTCGTTCAGGGGGAACCGGTTCGTCATGTCCAGCTGGCCACTCTTCAGGTTCAGCAGTGCTACGTTAGCATCGTTCATAATTTTGAACACCAGAGTATCTGCTTTAGGAGAGCCTTTCTTCCAGTAGTCCTTGTTCTTTTCCAAAACAATCTGGGCGCCCTTCTTTCTTTCCTTGAATTTATACGGGCCGGTACCCACCGGATTGTTCAGGAATTTATCTCCCGCTTTCTTTGCCGCTGCCGGAGACACAATCATGCCTGCCCGGTCCGTCAACTGACTCAGGAGCGGTGCATAAGGCTTGCTTAGGGTCAGTACAACGGTTTGCGGGTCTTTCACGGCAATCTCTTTTACGAAGGACAAATCCCCTCTCCGGCTGGAACCTTTCTGCTTATTCCGTTCCAGCGTAAATTTCACAGCCTCTGCGTTGAAGTCCGTGCCATCGTGGAACTTCACGCCTTTCTTCAGGTGGAATGTGTACGTCAGGCCGTCCGGGCTGATTTCCCATTTTTCCGCCAGCATAGGGACGATGTTTCCCTTAGCATCCAAATCCACCAGTTTATCAAACACACTTTGGAATACAATCCGGTCCACAAAGGCCGTAGACAACATTGGATCCAGTTTTGGCGGATCCTGGTGCAGAGAAATATTGATAGTTCCTTTCTTGCCGCCACCACTGCTGCCGCCACTGGATTTAGAGCCTCCGCCACCGCAGCCGGCTACAAGGCTCAAGGCTAACAATCCTGATAAAACTCCTCCTGCAATCCTTTTCCATGTTTTCTTCATAACAACACCCCTCATTAGCAGTTAATTCATACAATTTTTTGCATGTTTTTCGTTTTTCTCTTCAATTATGTAACGAGTATATGAACGTATTTAATTATATAGATTTCTACGTTCGGTAAAATAAATTTCACATTTTTGTCACACTTTACTTTGCTAATACGCTAAAACTGTTTCATATGATATATGTAAAACCATAAAGCCAGAATTTTCTTTTTATAAAAAATCGCTGCAGCCCCCAGCATTTCTGCTGAAGACTACAGCGTTTTTTTAATTTACAAACAGCCTGGCCTTGTCCTCCGGACGCCCCCACCACCGTTGCAAGCAACGGTACCCCGCCCCCAGAGGGGGCCGGATTCAGGACGTGCAGAGCGTCACTAGACCACTATCAAACTAGCACACCAGCCCACTACAGGCAGGGCGTCCTTTTCACTTTATCCAGCCCCTTCATCGTCAGCCCGATCCGTCCCCGTTTCTCGTCCACACTGATGACCTTCACGGTGACGATGTCGCCCACGGACACGGCTTCGGAGGGGTGCTTGATATGGCGGCTGCTCAGCTGGCTGATGTGGACCAAACCCGCGGTCTTGATGCCAATGTCCACAAAGGCCCCGAAGTCCGTAATATTCCGGACCGTGCCCCGCATGATAGTGCCCACCTGGATGTCGGACAGCTTTACCACGGCCTGCCTTGTCATGGGCGCCGGCAGATCCGCTCTGGGATCCCGTCCGGGCGCCACCAGGGCGTCCAGGATATCGTGGACCGTAGGCACGCCGGCCTGCAGCTCAGCCGCCAATTTTTCTTCATTGACCCGTTTCCGTTTAGCGGCCAGCAGGGCCAGCTTGTCCTTGTCCTGCAGATCCTGCAGGCCGAAACCTAATTTCCCCAGAATCTGCTCCGCCAGTTTATAGGATTCCGGATGGACGGGCGTATCATCCAAGGGAGATTGGCCCCCGTGGATCCGCATAAACCCTGCGCACTGGGTAAAGGCCGCCGGTCCCAGCCGGGGCACCTTCAGCAGCTCTTTTCTTGCTTCAAAACGGCCATGAGCGTTTCGGTATTCCACAATATTTTTGGCCGTTGCTGCCGTAATGCCCGCCACATGGCTCAGCAGGGACGGGCTGGCGGTATTCAGGTCCACTCCTACGTGGTTTACCGCCGTTTCCACAACCCCATCCAGGGTACCGGTCAGCGCCTTTTGGTTCACGTCGTGCTGGTACTGGCCTACGCCAATGGCTTTGGGCTCGATCTTCACCAGTTCCGCCAAGGGATCCTGGACCCGCCGGGCAATGGACACGGCGCCCCGGATGGTTACATCGTACTGGGGCAGCTCCTCTTTCGCCAGCTTGGAGGCAGAATACACAGAGGCTCCGGCTTCGCTGGTAATGAGGTAATGGACCTGTGTCAGGTGGTTTTTCTGGATCATGGCCGCTACGAACTGTTCCGTCTCGTAGGAGGCGGTACCGTTGCCCAGGGAAATCAGCGTGACTCCGTGCTTTTTAATGAGGCCCAGCAGCGTCTGTTCCGCCGCCTGCTTGGCCCCTTCGCTCTGGGTCACCTGGATGACCCCGTGGTCCACTACCTGGCCCGTGGCATCCACCACGGCCACTTTGCAGCCCGTCCGATAGCCCGGATCCAGGCCCATAACCACGTAGCCTGCCAGCGGTGCCTGGAGCAGCAGCTGCTGCAGGTTCAGGCCGAAGACCTTGATTGCCTGGGCTTCTGCCTGTTCTGTCAGCTCACTGCGGATTTCCCGTTCCAGGGCCGGAAACAGCAGCCGCTTGTAGCCGTCCGTCAGGGCCTCTTCCAGGGTTTCCTTATAGATGGACGGTCCCTTGATGTACCGCCGGTAGATCCGCTGCAGCACGGCTTCTTCGTCCCAGGTAACGCTGACCTTCAGATAGCCCTTTTTCTCGCCCCGGTTGATGGCCAGCACCCGGTGGCTGGGCAGGGTGTGGATGGGTTCCTGGTAGTCCTTGTACATGAGAAACGTCTGGGCTTCCTCCGGGTCGTCCCCTTCCTGCCACTCCGTGGCCAGGATGCCCCGGTGCCACAATCTCTGCCGCAGTTCCTGCCGCAGGCTGGCGTGTTCGCTCATCATTTCCGCAATGATGTCCTGGGCGCCGGCGATGGCCTCCTCTACCGTGGCCACGCCTTTCTCAGCATTGACGAAGGCAGTGGCGATTTGGGCCACAGTGCCGCGAAATTCCCTCTGCAGCAGCATTTTTACGGCCAGTGGTTCCAGTCCCTTCTCCCGGGCCATTTGGGCTTTTGTACGCCGTTTTTGTTTGAAGGGCAGGTACAGGTCTTCCAGCTCCGTCAACTTCTGGGCGCTTTCAATAGCTTTTCGCAGCTCCGGTGTCAGTTTCCCCTGACCGTCGATGGCCGAGAGGATTTCTTCCTGCCGTTTCAGCAGATTTCGCAGGGTTGTCAGCCGCTCCTCAATCGTCCGGATCTGCTCGTCCTCCAGGGACCCGGTGACTTCTTTCCGGTACCGGGCAATAAACGGCACCGTATTGCCCTGGTCCAACAGTTCTATGGTCTTCTCCACCTGCTGGGGCTTCACGTGGAGTTCTGAAGAGATGATCGTTGAAATATCTGATTGATGCATGGAGGTTCTCCTTAGAATTAGATTTTTGAAAGGGCTCTGCCCAGCCCCCTCGCCATTGCTAACGCAATGGCCCTCTCCCCCTACGGGGGCGACAGGCCGCAGGCGCTTCTTCGCTCTTCACTCTTCGCTTTTCGCTAAAAAAGTCCGGGCGCCGGCCCGGACTTTTTTAAATATGTTTCACCCAGAACGGATACGTGCTCAGGATGATGGTGATCAATAGGGCGATGTAGTCGCCGGCATGGAACTTCATGGGGCGACGGTTCCGGTATGTGTTAGGCCCGAAGCCCTTCAGGGCCATGGACAGGGCCAGGGTATCGGACTTGGCTACGGCCCGCATGACCAG
>OMUE01000108.1 GCA_900314165.1 uncultured Acidaminococcus sp. | reverse complement strand
GTTTACGTCTTCACTGATCCGCTGGTCCGGGTTATCCATTTCCTTGCCGAACATTTCCAGCCGGTAATAGGTCTTTTTCTGCAGCCAGCAATCGATGTAACGGTTTGTCAGCCAGCGCCGCCAGTTCAGGATCAGCACCTGCTGGAGATAGTAGGCATAGACGGCCAGGATGATATACGTAAAGGCCAGGCCCGTAAACCGTTTTAATTGATGGAAGATTTCGTCCGTTTCGTAATTCTGCAAAGCCGTGTAGAACGCATTGTTCCACTGGTTCAGCATGACCAGCATATAGACCACGGCCAAAGTCAGGGCCAGGATGGCCAGAAGCAGCAGGTAGGCCTTTCTCTTTTCTTCGCTCTTCCAGTAGCTCCTGGTGAGACGCCATACCTGTGTTAGAAATTTTTTAGTTACATTTGTATTTTTCACGTGTCCTTCACCTTACACAAGCAGGAATGTTACCTATTATAAACGTTTCATTTTAAAAATGCAATAAAGCCACAAACCCGCATAAAATCAAGGCTTTTAAAATTGAAAATAAAAAAGTGTGCAAAAAGTGTGCAAAACCTAAAATTCCCATGGTCAGGAGATATAAAATAACATCCTTACAGCCAATTATAAAGGAAGGTAAAGCAATGGAAAATCTGACATTAAGAGGAGCCAGAGAGAAAGCCGGACTGAATCAAAAGGAAGCTGCTGAGCTAATGGGCATTACTGCCCGGACTCTCAGACGTTGGGAGAAGCAAGACCGCTTGAAGCTGACAAAATCGAAAATTTTGCTGCTGGCTGTCACGTATGGCATCGACTCTGATGAAATGCAGACGTTAAAGTTTTAAATTTAAATCCTGTTCGGCTTTTTACTCATCAAATAAGCAGATCAGCAGGAAAACACCTTGCAGATGTGAAAAGCCGTTCGGTATTTTGAGAAGGAAGGTATCTTATATGAAAACGACAATACAAAAGGCGGTAAACGATATTATTACAGCATCCGGCTCAGCTAACCTGACTGATGTGCTGGATTATTTAGGCTTGCCTGTGATATATGGGAAGCTGCCTAGAGAAGTCAAAGGGCTATTGATTCTAGAAAGAGAAACACCGAAAAAGATCATCATCAATACTGATATCCAGAACGACAAAGCCAAACGGAATATAGCCATAGCGAAACAAATTGGCAATGCCGTATTGCATCGAACCTTAGATCCAAGCCGGAGTATTGCACAGGAGCATCAGGCAGCAGACGAATTTGCTGTATTGCTCCTGGAAAAGCTGTAATAGCACAAATAACCGCCCTTAATTTTGACTTTAGGGGCGGTTTTCTTATGTCAGGCATATAGTTATATATGTTTCAGTCGAAAAGCTCTCAGAAACGAAATTTAGAGTCATAGTACAATAACCAAGACAATTTAGCTCTATGGACGCAGAGACTCTAGCCGGAACAATTAGGAAGCAGCGACTTTTACCAAGATCCTACTATCTGAGCATCAGAAAAGACAGAAACCCATCATCGAATTACATTTCGCTGACTGCTGATTTCCAACCATCCCCCCACCTTCTACCCCATGAGCTATAAAAACTTACGCCGGGGGCGGACGTTCTCTTGATATACAAGGTCTCTTATAGGGGGTGTAGGTTAACCTTTATGGTATTTTGGTTAACGTTTATGGTCTCAGTTACATCAGTATTGGTAAAGCTGGACTATCTTACGATAACTACCCGGCCTGCAAACTCAACTTTTTCTCACAAAAGAGAAGTCGCAGGGTCTTTTTGCGTTAACCATTTTTGTGCAGGGAGGGGGGGTACCCGTCCGGCTGTTGTCCTGGCTCCTGCTGCTGTCACTAGCTGACCCGTTGACGCTGATGTGCTGACCGTTGACTTGGATGTGCTGCCGGACACCTTGTCTCAGCTTCCCCCTGACGCTATTGCTCCTCAAAATCATTGTTACTGCTGTTATTGTCTGTTATTGTTTGTTATTGCCATAATAACACCCTTACAGCCAGTATCCATGCGGTTATGCAGGCTTTTGTTATTTTGTTATTGCTTCCCTATAAGATATATAAATAGACACTATATACCTTATTCCTTATCTTAAGTTACGTAATTAGTATATTACCTCTATTTAAGATATTATTTTATTTAATGATAACAAAATAACAAAGTGTCATATAGCCAGTATCCATGCGGTTTTCCGCTGTTACCGACACGGTAACAAGCGGTAAC
>OMUE01000051.1 GCA_900314165.1 uncultured Acidaminococcus sp. | reverse complement strand
CGAAAGAGTCTGAAGTCTGACGAAAAAAAGTGTCCTTGACAAGGGGGACAGTTCAGGTGCGCTTCACTGCCCCCTCGCCATCTGACGATGGCCCTCTCCCCCCTACGGGGGCGACAGCCCGCTGGGCAGGGCCCTGTCATCCCCGTAGGGGAGGGGAACCATCGCTTGCGATGGTGGTGGGGCTGGGCGGAGCCCTAAAGAGAGGTGAGCACCATCGACAGTACGATCATCCAAGGCATCCTGATTCCTTTTGCGGGAACAGCGTTGGGGGCAGGATGTGTATATCTCATGAAGAACCAGCTGCATCACCAGGTCCAGCGGGGACTGACGGGTTTTGCGGCCGGTGTCATGGTGGCGGCGTCCATCTGGAGCCTGATTATCCCGGCTCTGGAAGAAGCAGCTCCCATGGGCAAATGGGCCTTCGTGCCGGCCGTAGTAGGCTTTTGGGCCGGGACCCTGTTTCTACTGCTATTGGATACGGTAATTCCCCACCTTCACATGGATTGTGACAAGGCCGAAGGGATGCCCTGCCACCTGACCAAAAGCACCATGATGCTGCTGGCTGTTACACTCCACAACATTCCGGAAGGCATGGCTGTGGGCATGATTTACGCAGGCTTCCTGACGGATCCGGGAGGCATCAGTATGAAGAATGCGCTGGCCCTGTCTTTGGGCATCGCTATCCAGAACTTTCCGGAAGGGGCTATTATCTCCCTGCCTTTGAAAGCAGGGGGTATGAACAAGCACAAGGCCTTCCTCAGTGGGGCTCTGTCCGGCATTGTGGAGCCTATTGCAGCCTTCGGCACAATCCTGGCTTCCCAGTGGATCGGTCATCTGCTGCCCTATTTACTGGCCTTTGCAGCCGGAGCCATGCTGTACGTGGTAGTGGAAGAGATGATTCCGGAAATGTCGGAAGGCGAGCACTCTAATATTGGCGTACTGACGTTTTCCTTAGGCTTTACGGTCATGATGACTTTGGACGTGGCGCTGGGATGAAAACCCACCACCATCCTTCGGATGGTCCCCCGCCCTTGAAAAGGGCGGACAAAAATTCTGGTCCGTTGTTTTTACAACGGACTTTTTTGCCGCTAGTCTCTATAATAGGCTTTGTTGATGAGTTTTAAAACAAATGAAATCTTTTAGATAGAAAAGGGGAGTCCATAATGGAAAATAAAATGTTCTGCTTTCAATGTCAAGAAACTGCTGGCTGCAAAGGCTGCACCATTGCCGGAGTCTGTGGCAAAAAACCGGAAGTGGCTGCTATGCAGGACCTGTTGGTCTATGTAACGAAGGGCCTGTCCGCTGTTACGACGGCTCTGCGCAAGGAAGGCAAGGCTATTGGCCGTGATGTGAACCACATGGTGACCCTGAACCTGTTCACCACCATTACCAATGCCAACTTTGACCTGGAAGCCATCAAAGCACGGGTAAAAGCAACGCTGGCTAAAAAAGAAGAACTGCTGGCTGCTGTAGCTGACAAGGCTGCACTGCCCGCTGCTGCCCTGTGGAACGGGGATGAAGCCGAATATGCTGCCAAAGCAAAGACGGTCGGCGTCCTGGCTACGGAAAACGAAGATGTCCGTTCTCTGCGGGAAATGATCACCTACGGCCTGAAAGGCCTGTCCGCTTATACGAAGCACGCCAATGTACTGCTGCAGGACGATGAAGAAGTGGATGCCTTCATCCAACGGGCTCTGGCTGCTACCCTGGATGACAGTCTGACTGCCGATGATCTGGTAGCCCTGACCCTGGAAACCGGTAAATACGGCGTACAAGGTATGGCTCTGCTGGATAAAGCTAACACCCAGGCTTATGGCAATCCTGAAATCACTACCGTGGACATCGGCGTCCGCAAGAACCCTGCCATCCTGATTTCCGGCCATGACCTGAAGGACCTGGAAATGCTGCTGGAACAGACCAAGGGTACCGGCGTGGATGTGTACACCCACTCTGAAATGTTGGCCGGCCATTATTATCCGTTCTTCAAGAAATACGACAACTTTGCCGGCAACTATGGCAATGCCTGGTGGAAACAGAAGGAAGAATTCGAAAGCTTCAACGGACCTATCCTTATGACCACCAACTGCATCGTTCCTCCCAAAGACAGTTACAAGGATCGTCTGTGGACCACCGGTGCTACGGGCTACCCTGGCTGCAAGCACATCGATGCCGACGAAAACGGCTACAAGGACTTCAGTGCCATCATTGCTCAGGCAAAGACCTGCCCGGCTCCTACAGAAATCGAACAGGGCACCATCGTAGGCGGCTTTGCTCATGAACAAGTTTTTGCCTTGGCTGACAAGGTCGTAGACGCTGTAAAAAGCGGCGCCATCAAGAAATTTGTGGTTATGGCTGGCTGCGACGGACGCATGAAGAGCCGTTCCTACTACACGGACTTTGCCAAAGCTCTGCCGAAAGATGCTGTAATCCTGACCGCAGGCTGCGCAAAATATAAATACAACAAACTGAACCTGGGCGACATCGGCGGTATTCCCAGAGTCCTGGATGCCGGCCAATGCAACGACTCCTATTCTCTGGCCCTCATTGCCCTGAAACTGAAGGAAGTCTTCGGCCTGGATGATGTAAACAAGCTGCCCATTATCTACAACATTGCCTGGTATGAACAAAAGGCTGTCATCGTGCTGCTGGCCCTGCTGTATCTGGGTGTGAAGAACATCCATCTGGGACCCACCCTGCCTGCTTTCTTGTCCCCCAATGTAGCCAGCGTCCTGGTAAAGACCTTCGGCATTGCCGGTATCGGCACTGTGGAAGACGACATGAAGCTGTTCTTTGGTGAATAAGATGATCAAACTGTATGATGCAGAGAACTGCCCTTGCAAAAATGTGAACTGCGCCCGGTATAAGGATTGCGAACCCTGTATCGCTTTCCATCACAGCAACGAACGGTATCCCCAGACTGCCTGCGAATATCTGGCGACCAAGGAGCAGAAACAGAAATAAACGGAAAGAAGACGATTCCATGGGAAAGTTAGGAATCAAGAGAATCTATGAAGTACCTGCTGACGAGGATGGCAGCCGGATCCTGGTGGATCGGTTGTGGCCCCGGGGCATAAAGAAGGAAAACGCAGCCCTGACGAATTGGGTAAAGACCATCGCTCCCACCAATGAGCTGCGGAAAGCCTTCGGCCACAATCCTGATCTGTGGCCGGACTTCCAGGCAAAGTACAGGGCTGAATTGGATGCCAATCCTGATGCGCAATCCTTTGCCGCCAAAGTTCGGGGAGCCCTGCAGACCACCAATGTCACCCTGTTGTTTGCCGCCAAAGACCCCGACCACAACAACGCCGTCGTCCTGAAGAGTTGGCTGGAAGAAAAATAGCATAAAAAACGAGGAACTGTGAAACATCACGGTTCCTCGTTTTTTTAAAACAGAACGTGCTACATACAGCGTATGTACGTATACACGTATGCACGTATGTACGTAATCCCGCCCCCGCGGAGCGGCCTCTTCGCTCTTCACTCTTCGCTCTTCGCTTGCCCTTTGACTACTTCCTCAATCCACTCCCCAATGGTCTGTGCCAGTGCCAGACGGGCCGTATCCAGGGAATGGTTAGATGGGAAGACGACAAACTTATGGTCTGCCTTTGTGCCATGCTCCTGCAGGGCTTTCCAGAAGGGAGTCAGGATGATGTCGGGCGGCGTTACCGTATCTTGGGCGGCGCCGATGAGCAGCAGATTATGGGTCTCGAAATAGGGAATGGAGTGGTGGAAGCTCCAGGCTTCCTGGTGCATTTTGCTATCCTGCCACAGCTCCTCAAAATCCTTGATGTGTAGGACGTTGGAGAAATCCCGGAACACCTGCTTCAGCTGTTCTTCCGTCCTGTGTTTATGCAGCACCGGATGATCCAGAGGGCAGAAAGGAACTACACCCCTGATGTAGGGCAGCTGCTGGGCCGCGTTGATGACGGTGGAGCCACCGGCGGAATGGCCGATGAGAAAGATGGCTTCCGGGTCCACCCCGTACGTTTTTACGCCTTCCGTCCTTGCCCATTCTGCTGTAGCGATACAATCTTCTATGCAGTGAGAGAACGTATAATACCCATCGCTTCCCCAGGCACCTCTATGATAGATGCGGATGACGATGCAGCCCATACGGCGCAGGCACTGGGCCAGGTCGTCGTTGCTGTTTGTGCCGGGAATCCCATGGCATAAAACTACAGTAGGATGAGGCGCATCATAGATGCCGGAAGGCAGATACACTTCGCCGAGAATCCGGCTGCCCTGGACTCTTAAAGTGAAGTCCAGGGAGTCCGGCAGGGCAGCATCTCTATAATCCGGTTCCTGCAGTACGTATTTTGCATTAACCTTCATTATACAATTCCCCTTTTTCATTCAGATTTTTCTTATACCAGTCTTTCCCGTGGAAAATCCGGGTAATGAGCATGGAGACTACGGTATCACCGCAGGAGTTCAGCAGTGTGCAGCCCGGGTCGAACAGTTCGATGACCATCAGCAGGATGGGGAATGCGCTTTCCGGCAGATTGAACACGGATACGATCATGGTTTCACCGGCAGCACCGCCACCGGGCACGGAAGAAGTAGCTACGGAAGACGTTACACCTACGAAGATGGCCAGCAGGAATTCAAAGCCAGCCAGAGGATGACCAAAAATCGTGGTAGCCAGTACTTCTGCATAGACCATGGCGATGCAGGCACCGTCCATATGGCAGGTAGCCCCCATGGAGACTACTACGGAAGAAATTTCCCTGGGCACGCCCAGCTTATCGCAGGCATCCATTTGCAAGGGGATGGTAGCCGCAGAAGAACGGGTTCCCAGAGCGGTCAGGGCCGGAGCCAGAATGACTTTGAAGTAGTTCCGGACACCCCACATGCCGGCAGCCAGATAGGCATAGAAGCCCAGGAAGACGAAGAAATACACGAAGACAACGGTATAGAATACCAGCATGGCAGAACCGTAGGTCTTTAACAGGTCGATGCCGTAGGTACCTGTCAGGTCCGCGAAGTAAGCGCCCAGGCCAATAGGGGCAGCCTTCATCAGGAGACCTACCATCTTATAGAATACCAGGCTCATGGCGTTCATCCATTCGATGACCGGTTTGGCAGGTTCCCCGATTTGGGACACGCAGAGACCGAAGAAGATGGTCAGGATGATGAGCGGCAGTACGTGGAAACGGGAAATCAGCAGGGGCAGATCACCCACGGTCAGGGTATCTACAATCTGTTTGCTGATAGGCAGTGTCTTCGCTGCCTGGGCAGCTTTAGGAGCGGCAAAGGAGGTGGGAACGCCCGTGAAGTGGGTGACCCCCAAAATCAGGACGGCAGAAAGTGTTGCCGTCAGAACAAAGATAATCAGCGTGTAACCAATCATCTTGCCTACCTTACCCGTGTCCTTCGTATTGGCAATGGAGCCAGCAATGGAAAAGAAAATCAGGGGCACGATAAGGCAGAACAGCAGATTCAGGAAAATCTGGCCGATTGGCTTCAGGATAGAAGCTTTGTCTCCGGCTACCAGTCCAAAGATGGCACCGAGGACACAGAACGTAATGAGGATAATAGGGTCTCGATAGTTGGACAGGGTGGAACGCTTTGTTCCTTGTTGGGTTGTCATAAAAATCTTCCTTTCGATAAAAAATGATGAGTCCATCTAAATTATAGACTTTCAGTAGGATAAAGACAACGCATGTTTTTAAAATTACGTTAACCGTACATGTAAAATACGTTGACCAATGCCGTAAAATCCTCTACACTATACTCATTATGGAACAAATCTTCGATGGATGTATCAGGGCCCTGGGGCAATATCAGGGCGATAAATACCAAAATAGCTTTATAGGAAAGATCCAGTGGGTGCAGTTGGGGGGACTTAGCAGGCGAACCCTACTTCACCTCAAAGATCCTGCGGGAAAAAAGCAAATTCCAGCAGCTGCTGATCCAGGTCTGGAATAACCAGAATCAGGTAGGGGAAATGCAGGTAGAGCTGTTGTTTTTCGGCCCGGACGGAAAACAAAAGGCTGCCGAAGCTCTACAGGAGCCCGGGGCTCCTCCTGAAGGGGCAAAGTACTGGACCGCGTTTTCCCGGCAGCAAGTCACTGAGTTTTCTCTGGTCACGGGGGACGATAACAGGATCCACCTGACGGAACATCCTGTAGTCCAGGGACTTATGCTGTGGCGGGAGTTGTGCCTGCTGTGGCATCCCCGGTTTTTGAGTATCGCTTTTCATCATCCTGTGTTTGCAGAACAGGAGATTTATTTAAAGGAGGAAGAAATCCATGAGTACAATGAAAGAAACTATGCAGCCCTCTGTGGGCGGTTTGGCAAAAAATGGCAGTTCTGTGAGAGTGATGACCACCAGCGCCGTCTGTGTAGCGCTTTTAGCCGTGTCGGCGTACATTTCTTTTCCGCTGCCCTTTACACCGGCCATGGTGACGGCCCTGACTATCATGGTGAACCTGGTGGCCTTCCTGTTCAAGCCTAAACAAGCCGGTCTGATTATCACCATCTGGCTACTGCTGGGTGTGGCAGGGGTTCCTGTATTCGTGGGAGGTACCTCCGGCCTGGCTAAGGTGGCAGGTCCTACCGGGGGCTTTATCTGGGGCTTCATCGTCGCGGCTATGTGCATGAGCGCCGTCCGTGGCAACAGCCGTTCTTTTAAAAAGCTGGTAGCAATCGGCGTCTGTGTAGGCATGCCCATTATCTATGCCTGCGGCTGTATCAGCATGTATGCAGTGGCGAAGGTCGGCCTGTGGAAGACCCTTGTGATGGCCGTGTTCCCCTTTATCATCGGTGATGTGCTGAAGACGCTGCTGGCGGCTTTCATTGCTAACCGTATGAGCCGCTATGGCTTTTAACCTGTAATGATGGAACAAGTCTATATTCTCGGTGGCCTGCGCAGCCACCTTGGTTTGAAAAACGGTATATTTAAGACCATTCCGCCGGAGCAATTGGGCGCTGCCCTGCTCCGGCAGTTGTGCGTCCGTTGGCCGGAAGCCCGGAAGGCCGACCTGCTCATCTGTGGCAACGCCGTAGGCAGCGGGGGCAATCTGGGACGCCTTATGAGCCTTTTGGCAGGGCTTCCGGAAACTATGCCCGCTGTGACGGTGGACATGCAATGTGCTTCCGCAGCAGAAGCCATCGCCATGGGCTATGCAAAAATCCGCAGCGGCCTGGCTGACCTGGTCCTTTGCGGTGGCGTGGAATCCTGTTCTATGCAGCCTTTGCGGATCTATCAGCCCTGGGATGCACGCTACACTCCTGCAGGCTATTATACAGCCCAGTTTTCCCCGGATTCCAACAGCCCCCGCGTCATGCTGGAAGGCGCAGAACGGACGGCACAGGTGCACGGTGTCAGTCGGGAAGAACTGGATACCTGGGCTGTCCGCAGTCACAAAAAGGCCTGGCAGGCTGTCCAGGTTCATGTGCTGGATCCCTATGTAGTCAGCCTGTTTGGCAGCACAAAGGATGAAAGCATCCGGAAATCCATGAGCTCAAGACTGGCCGGGCGGATGCCCACCCTGTTTACGGCAGAGAAGGCTGCTTCCCTGCTGACGGAGCAGGAACGGCAGCACGTGGACCCTGTAACGCCTACCCTGACGGCAGCCAATGCCTGCATGACCCAGGATGGAGCCGCGTTCCTGATCCTGGTCTCCAAAAGTTTGCTGGCCCGTTGGCACAGAGCCGGCCATACCGAAGCCCCTTTGGGAAAAATCCTGGAAGCGGCGGAAAGCGGCGTGAATCCCCGCTTCAGTCCTCTGGGAGCCTTAGCTGTGGGGGATAAGCTGTTGGAACGGGCCAGCCTCCCTGCAGGCAAAATCGATGTGTTTGAATACAATGAGGCCTTTGCCGTTATATCTGCGTTGTTTGCCCGCAAATATCCGACACTGACGGACCGGTATCTGCCTTTAGGCGGGGCACTGGCCTATGGCCATCCCTATGGCTGCAGCGGCGCCGTGCTGGTGCTGCATGCTCTGGCAGGCCTCACGACTCGGCAGGGCAGGCTTGGCCTTTGTGCTATTGCAGGAGCCGGCGGTACAGGTGCTGGACTCATTCTGGAAAGAATCGCAGGAGGAGGTGAGGGTTGACCGTGGATTACAGCGTAGTGTTGGAACAATGGGCTCTAAAACAGCCGGAGAAGGTGTTTTTGGTAACACCCCAGGGCTCCTATACGTATCAGGATATTGCCAATCAGGCAGTTGTCTATGCGGATTTCCTGAAGGATCATCAGATTGGGCATCAAAGCCTTCTGATTGTCCGGCAGCATCCTCTGACTCAGCTTGTATGTTTCCTGGGAGCCCAGTTGGCCGGCTGTGTGCCCATTCTGGGTCATACGGATCTGTCTTCGGAAGCAGCCAGGGAGTTGGCAGAGGTGCGCCATATAGGCTGGCTGGATCTGGATGGCTTCCTCCGACAGACCGGCAATGGCCAGCAGGCGCCGGAAGCCGTGTGCATGGGCGTGCTCAGCTCCGGTTCTACGGGATTGCCGAAGGTTATGTACAGGACCTTTGGCAGCTGGGCAGATTTCTTCCCGGAACAGAACCGGAAATTCTGCACGGATGAGCATACGGTAGCTTTTGTGGAAGGCAGCATGAGCTTTACGGGAAATCTCAGCGTATTCGTAGGACTGCTGTACGCAGGGGCTTCCCTGGTCATCGCTGAGAACTTATATGCCCGCAGCTGGGCAGAAGCACTGGAACGGTATCACGTGAGCCTGTTGTACCTGGTCCCCGTGAAACTGAAGCTGCTGCTGCGAAGCCTGACTAAGACCTATCCGGCTATGAAGGCCGTGATGGCAGGGTCCCAACTTTTGGCAGGGGAGACTGCAGCCGCATTGAAAACACATTTTCCCAACAGCCAGATCTTCTTATACTACGGGGCCAGTGAACTGAATTATGTTACCTGGCTGACCTATGAGGAGCTGCTGCAGCACCCTATGAGCGTTGGCAAACCTTGTCCGGGCGTGAAGGTGACACTGCAGGACGGGATGATCTACGTGGATTCTCCCTACCATGTATATGGACTGCCCATGCCCTGTACCATTGGGGACCAGGGATATTTTGACAAAGATGGTTACCTGGTCTTCCTGGGCCGCAAAGGCCAGGTGGTGAACAAGGGCGGCATGACCATCAGCTGCGCCCGGGTGGAGCAGGCCCTGCTGCGGGTACCCTATGTATTGGATGCAGCGGTGCTTCCCTGCAAGGATGAGCAGCGGGGCCAGGAACTGGGAGCCTGCGTGGTCCTGAAGGAAGGGGTGGAGCTGGCTAAGGTCCGTAAAGCCCTTCATATGTATCTGCTGCCTGCGGAAATTCCCGGCCGGTGGAAACGAGTCCCTGAATTACCCCTAAATGCGGTAGGCAAAGTGGATGCCCGAAAGATCAGTCAGTGGTTTGCAGAAGAAAAGTGAAAAAAGTATGTGAAGATTTAACGGAAGGCACTGCCTTCCGTTTGTTTCTATGTGACTTTTGTTATATACTAAAGTAGTAAGATTCTATGTAAAAGAAGGGATTTTTCATGAAAACCACACGTATATTGACCCTGGCAGTTATGGCGGCTTTGCTCAGCAGTCCCTATGCCTGGGCTGCTCATAAGAAGACCAGTACACCTGCGAAAGAGGCTCCCAAAGCTCAGACAGAAACTGTAGCTGAGACTCCCGTAGATACCCCTCTGACTGTGGACCAGTTTACGGCTGCTAAAATGGTTGCCGGCGAAAAAGCCCAACTGGCAGACAGTTATGCAGCCATGAAGGAAGACGAAAACGCGCTGCTGGTGAAAGACGGGGCAGATGTAACCCTGGCTCACGGTGCCATGACAAAAGCCGGCAATACGACCAGCACTCTGGGCAGTAAGTTCTATGGCCAGAATGCCATCGTAGCTGCGATCAACAGCCTGTTGGACATGGACAGCTGCACGTTTACGTCCGAAGGAGAAGGGGCGAATGCCATCTTCGCTTCCGGAGATAAGACAGTGGTGAAGCTGCATAATTCCAACATCCGTACCAATGGGGCCAATGCCCGGGGCCTGGATGCTGTAGAAGGGGCTAAAATCACGGCGGATAATATCAATATCGGTACGAAAGGCCTGCGCAGCGCTGCCGTAGCTACGGAACCGGAAGGGGCTGCCATTACGGTGACGAAGAGTACCATCAATACGTCCGGTGAAGCCTCTCCTCTGCTGTACTCCAAAGGGGAAATCAACCTGTCCGAAGCTAAGGGCGCGGCAGGTGCCAGCGAAATCGCTGTTGTGGAAGGCCCGAACGTCATTCGCATGGAATACGTGGATGTAACCGGCAACGGCAGCCATGGCATCATGCTGTACCAGAGCAAAAATAAAGACACGAAGAAAAATAGCAAGGACAAGAATACGGCTAATGATGTAGGCCGCCTGTCCGTAAAACATTCCGCTCTCCGCAGCCTGAAGAATGGTCCTCTGTTCTTCATTACCAACACGGAAGCCAGAATCTATTCTGAATTGAACAGCCTGCAGTATCTTGGAGATGAACTGATCCGGGCAGCAGCAACTACCCTGGGTGAAACTACCGGTGACGGCGGGGCTTTAAAGTTTATGGCTAACCAGCAGGGTCTCCACGGCAACGTGGTGGCCGATGCCAACAGCACGATTTTCCTGGACCTGCAGAACGGTAGCACCTGGTCCGGAGCTATCAACACGGGCCACATTGCCAAACGGGCCGATGTAAACCTGGACGCTTCCTCCAAGTGGGAAGTTACCGGAGACTGCTACGTAAATGCTTTTACGGATGGAGATCCGACCCTGATGAACATTAAAGGCAATGGCCATACCATCTATTATGATGCAATGGATAGCGCCAACAGCTGGCTGGGCAGCAAGACCTTTGCCCTCCAGGGTGGCGGCTACCTGAAACCGGTACGGCAATAAAACCGTAGACAGACGGACGACTTACGACGGCCGACGGACGAAGAATACTCCGTAGGGCCTCATCTCACGATGCGTCCCTACGAGTATGGTTGTAAATCCATTTGATTTATCTCGACCCTGTAGGGGCGCCCCAGAGCAAAGCGGCGGTGCGCCCGTTATCAAGCTGGTAAAGGAGGCAGTTCATATGAACCTGAAAGCAAAAGCAGCCATGGGACTTTTGACAGTAGCACTGACGATTATACCTGCGCTGACGCCTGTGCACACGGTGTATGCGGAAGCGAAAACAGACCAGCAGACAGAGCAGCAGGTGACGAAAAAGGACAAACAGCGGGCAGAACTGCGGACGAAGACTTATAAAGCCTTGCTGGACCTGTACCAAAAGAAACCAAAATCCCGTGCGGCGATCCAGAATGCTTACGGTTATGCGGTATTTGTAGACACCAGCTATACTATGGGTATCCTGGGCGGCGGCCACGGCAGAGGACGGGCCATCAACCAGCACAGCAAGCGGGAAGTATTCATGAAGATGGGCGAAGTAAAAGTAGGCCTGGGCCTGGGCATTCGCCAGTCCAATATCATCTTCGTGTTCGGTAATAAAGATGCCTTTGATGACTTCGTAAACAAAGGCTGGAAATTCGGCGGCCAGGCAGTGGCTGCAGCCGGAGACGGTGTTAATGGGGACGCTCTGGAAGGCTCCTTCCAGGTAGCTCCCTCCATGTGGATGTACCAGGTGACTACTAAGGGCCTGGCAGCAGAACTTTCCTTGAAAGGCACGAACTTCTACGTGGATAAAGATTTGAATGTGGACACGGTGGCTAAATAAATGGGGACACAGCAGGAAGGAACAGTAATCCTGACACCTGTGGCCTGGTATCGGGGCCAGCTCAGTGAGAAGTTCGGGCTGCCCAGGCAGGCAGGCTTGGTGCCGGAACTGACAGGTTATGTGGAAATGACGGAATCCTTCCGCAATAAGGATATGTTCCGGGGTCTGGAGGGCTTTTCCCATGTGTGGCTGGTGTGGGGCTTTTCAGAAAATCATACCTGGTCCCCTACGGTGCGGCCGCCCCGTCTGGGCGGCAATGAACGGCTGGGAGTGTTTGCCACCCGGTCTCCTTTCCGGCCCAATCCCATTGGGCTTTCCCTCGTTGAACTGGCAGCTATCCATTGGGACGCACCCAAAGGCCTCGTACTGGAGGTCAAGGGAGCGGACCTGATGGATGGGACGCCCATCTACGACATCAAGCCTTACGTGCCTTATGCCGATGCAAGGCCTGAAGCTAAGGGAGGCTTTGCAGCAGCGGCGGATAAAAGGCTTCCGGTTCAGGAAACACCGGAGATCCTTGCAGTCCTTCCGCAAGAAAAACGACCTGCCCTTCTGGGCATCCTGGCCCAGGATCCCAGACCCCATTACCATCATGATCCGGACCGGGTGTATGGGCTTACCTTTGAAACCTGGAATGTGAAGTTCAAAATTGACGAGCAGGGTGTGGAAATCCTTGCGATTGAGAAAGTGTGAGAGGTGTATTGGATATGAATAAGAAAGCATTGGCAGCGGCCTTGGTGCTGTGCCTGGGCATAGCCCTGCCCGTATCGGCAGAAGTCATCAAGCAGGAAGCACAGGTCGCCAGCCTGGATATGGTCTGGCCTCAGGTAAAAACGAAGAACAAGAAAGCCGATATGGCTATGAACAGGGATATCCGATTGTTCATGGATGATTTCCGGAATGCCTTTGTGGATCGGAAGTTTGTAGCAGGAAAAACCTGGTACGATACGAAATATGAAGATAATCAGCTGGTGTCCATCGTCATGAGCGACGTGCGGACTCAGAATGGCGGTGTGGGTGCTACGAGAACGGCAGGCCTTGTGTATTACAAGGCTTCCGGCGAACGGCTGCCCCTGTCTTCTTTCGTTCGGGTTACGGTGGACGACCTGAATGGCCTTTTGAATACCCGGTTCTATCGGGATGGAGACGTTAAGATCGTTCCTACAAAGAAAGTCACCCGGGTACCGGAAGATTATTTTCTGAATCCTGATGGCAGCATCTCCATCCTGTTCCAGGTGGATGAGCTGGCCAACATACTGGATGGCGCGGTCTATTGCCGGCTCAGCCCTCAGGAAGTTCGTGAACTGAATGAAAAGAATCCTAAACAATAAGATGCACGTAAACTGGTTGAGACACGGCAGCTGGTGGAAGGTTCTGGCCTTCTGCCTTGCTGTGCCTCATTTCTGTTTTGGAGCGCCTCCCGAACCTGTGCGAAAAGCAGCTCTGACAGCTGTGGCAGCCGCTGTCTGCGCCGGGACCTATAAGGGAGAAGGCGGAAAAGAAAACAATTATTTAAGGGATTATGGCTGGCAGCTGACTCCATACGAAGAAACTAAAGACGGAGCCCAGGTCCACTTTACCCTGGCCAGGCGGCCGGAATCCGTGAACGGAGAGCATGTTGCCCTGCTGGCCTTCCGGGGCAGTGCTTCAAAAGGAGACTGGCAGCTGAATCTGCGGACGAGGCCGGTTCCTTTTCCGGAAGACACTTCTCCTGAGAAGGCCGGTGATAAATCGTTGCCCCAGGTCCACAAAGGCTTCTTAAGCTATGCCAAGGCAGCGTTGGCAGCACCGGTGGATTTAGACGGGGATGGCCAGCCCGATGAGGTAGCAGCGTTCCTGCAGCAGCATCCTGACTGGAAATTGCTGCTGACGGGCCACAGCCTGGGCGGTGCCGGTGCTGCCTTATATGGGGAGCTGCTGGCCCAACAAGGGGTCAGAAAGGAACAGATTCCCATCGTGACTTTTGGTGCCCCTGCAGTAGGCAATGAGGCCTTTGGCAAAACCTATGGCCCTAAAGTAGAACTGCGGCGGGTGGTTACGTCCCTGGATCCGGTCCCCGGGGCTTTGCAGACCTTCTACAAGGGCTATGGGTATCGACAGTTTGGAGAAGAAAAGAAATACAAGCTGTCCGGAAAATATACGGATTACCAGCACCCCATTTCCTATTATCTGGACCTGGCCGTGTTGGATTATTACCGGGAAAGAGACAAAGACGTTGCGGAAGGCAGTATGCAGCAGCGTCCTATGGCGAAAACCGGCGAGGGTCCTTTAGTGGCCCTGGCCGTCTATTATCAGGATAACGGGGCGGATACCCGGTTCTCTCCGAACCTGGGGCGGCTGACCCTGGACGAATACAGGAACCTGCTGCCCCATTACCGGATCCTGGCTTATGAGCATACGAACTACACGGGCAATGCCCTGAACGGCGTAGCTTTGGAAAAACTGAAGCAGCAGGGAAGAGAGGTGGGGGCCAACTATCTGTTGATCCTTGCCGGAGAAAGAAAACGCGTGGGACAGACGGATAAATGGTATCTCCATTCGTCCCAGGGTCTATTTGACCTGACAGGGCGCGGCACGTTGTCTCTTACAGAACAAAGTACCCGGGTCCGTTTTGAACAGGGCTTCGTCCAGAGCACACTGGCCCTTTTAGCCAGACAGAAAGAAACTCTGAAGCAATACCTGCCCAACATTAACCGGGTCAATCCGTTTTGGACACAAATGAGGGAAGAAGGGGAGCAAGATGAAAATCATTGATGGCCATATGCACTTTTATAAGTGCGAAGGCTTTGACTATATTGCCAAAGAGGCGGGCCATGAGAACACGGTGGAAAATTATCTGGCTTCCTGCCGGGAAAACAATGTGGTCATGAGCGTGGTCATGGGCAACAGCAAGCTGGGGCCTGCAAAATTTGGTGGAGTGGTGCCACGGGTACCGGATTTAGCCGGCAAGTTTGATTTAGAACACTATAACCAGCCCAAAGAGATTGCTTACTGCGCCGGGCTGGAAAGTAATGCCCTGACAGAGGAAAATTGCCAGGCTACGGCTCTGGAATTTGAACGCTGCTTGAAAACGCCCCAGTGCGTGGGCATCAAGATTTATCTGGGCTATAACCAGGTCTATGCCTATGACAAGCGCCATTATCCTCTGTACGAACTGGCAGAAGCCTACAACGTGCCAGTAGTCTACCATACCGGGGATACGGCAGGAGGCTATGGGCTTTTGAAATACGCCCATCCCCTGACCATCGACGAAGTGGCAGTTGCTTTTCCGCGGGTGAAATTCGTCATCGCCCATTGCGGCAATCCCTGGCTGCTGGATGCTTTGGAAGTGGCCGCCAAGGATGCTAACGTGTACGTGGACCTGTCGGGCCTGTTGGAAGGTAAGTTTGACGGTGCCATCTTCTATGAGAAGCACAGGGATTATTTTCGTTATCTGCGCATGTGGTTGGATTACGTAGGCCGCTACGACAAGGTCATTTACGGCACGGACTGGCCCCTGATCAACCTGCGCAGCTACATCGACGTCATGAAGCTGGTCATTCCCGAAGAACACCATCAGGAGTTCTTTTTCGAAAACGCACTTCGAGTTTACGATAAATTAAAAGCACTATTACCTAAGGAGGCATAACCTATGATTACCGGAACACAAAAACAAATCGGTCGACTGCTGCCCTATGTGGACGGCAATGTGAAGAAAGCCCTGGAACTGATAGCCAACCTGGACCTGAAGGCTCTGCCCATCGGCAAGACTCCTTTGGATGGGGACAATATCTTTGCCAGTGTTAACGAGTACGAAACAGAACCGGTGGAAGACCGCCGGCCGGAAAAACACTTCAAATACATCGACATCCAGCTGCTGGCTGCCGGCATGGAAGCCATTGGTTATACGGATATGGAGAATGTCAGCAATCTGACGGAAGACCGGGCAGAAAAAGACGATGTGGTTTTCTACGGCCATACGGAAAAAGAAAACTTCGTGTATCTGAAAGAAGGTGACTTCGCCATCTTCTTCCCCTGGGAAGTCCATCGTCCCAACTGCTACTATGGCAACGGCCCATTTAAAGTGAAGAAGGTCGTCGTTAAAGTGAAAAGTGAAGAGTGAAAAGTGAAGAGGGGTAAACAGATTATCATATGGGGAACCACAGCTGTTTTGGGCACCTGCGCCACTGGCATTGTCCATGCAGCACAGCCGGCAGCGCCGGTCCAGGACATCGTTATAACGGCCACCCGGACAAAACTTAATGCTAAGAAAAATCCTGTGTCTATGGAAGTGCTCAGAGAGGCTGACTTTAAGAGAGTAGGGGCCTACGATATCCGGGATATATTGAAGACTGCTGTAGGTCTTGACGTAGGCGAAGCCTCTGTAACAGATACGTCCATGGTGGGCAACCGGGTGAGCCTGCGGGGCATGGGGTCCAATGCTACGTTGATCCTGATAGATGGCCGTAGAGTTGGTGGAGAGGATTCCGGCAGTACGGCAAATGTGTACGAGTTGAGCCGGATTCCCTTGAGCAATGTGGACCACATAGAGATTCTCAGAGGTTCTGGTTCTGCCCTGTATGGCAGCGATGCCGTAGGCGGTGTCATCAACATCATCACGAAACGGGATGAGGAGGAATCCGGCTATGCCGGGGCTAAGACCGGCGGACGGTCCTCTTCCGTCTATGGAGGATACAGCACCGGTAAACAGGGCCGGTTGAGCCTGAATTTCAACTATGACCTGACAAAGACCAGGAAGTACAACATCAAACAGAATACAAATATGTTTGGCCCCCGATCCAGCTTTGAGTTTTCCGGAGACTATGAGCTGTCCGACCATTCCGGATTGGATTTCGGTGCTGGCTTTATGCAGGAACGGCTGCGCCAAAACATGCCTACCGGGGATACCTGGTACGACAACAATCGCTCCAATTACCATGTAAAATATTATGGCAATGACGTCAAAAATGATTGGGAAGTGCAGAGCTATTACAGCCGCCTGGGGAAAGTATCCAGAGGGCAGAATGCCTTGGGACGGTGGGACAACTTCAATAATGCCCGCTATAGTACCTGGGTCAACGAAGCGAAGAATACGTATCGGATGGATAAGGACAATACCCTGACCTATGGCGTTGAATACAAAAAGAATAAAGTGGGCGGCACCCGGTACAATGATGGCGGCAGGATCCGCTTCGAAAGCCGCAGCGGCATGCCGGGCATTACGGAACCTTATGGCAGCGGGGACTGCAGCTCTTACGCTTTCTACCTGCAGGATGAAACGCAGTTGGGTCCGAAACTGTTTTTCGTACCCAGTGTGCGCTTTGACCACTATAGCGGCTTCGGAACAGAGTGGACGCCCCGGGCAGGCCTGACCTACAACTTCACTAAAAACAGCCGTCTGAAGATGAACTATGGCCGCAGCTATCGGGCACCGACGATTTTCGACATGTATGGCTACATGGATCACGCCTTCGGGCCTATGCACATCTACGTGCTGGGCAATCCCAATCTGGAACCGGAAAAAGCCGTGAATTTTGACATAGGACTGGAAGGAGAACGGGGCAAAGCCACTGGAAAGCTCACGTATTTCCACAACAAGATTTCCAACCTCATCGACTATGTAACCATGCCTACAGGCAGCCGGTTCAACCGGATCTACCGCTATCAGAACATCAATCGGGCCGTTATGGAAGGCCTGGAAGCGGAAGCCGGCTATAACTTCGATAAGCATTGGTCCGCCAAAGCCAACTACACGTACCTGGATGCCCGGGATGGGAACAGCCATACACGGCTGACAAACAGGGCCTTCAATACGGGGACGGTGGAGCTGGCGTGGACGGATGCCCGCCAGAATCCCTGGACAGCAACTCTCTATAACCAGTGGTACCAAAATTATCTGGACGGGAATCACCATTCCCATTCCTACAGCACTACGAACTTCGTGGTCACAAAGACCATCGGAAAGCTGTACGCCTATGCCGGCGTGGATAACGTGTTCGACAAGACCTTCGGTGAGGACAGCGAACTGCAGATTTACGGCCGTACCTGGCGTACCGGAGTAGAATGGAAATTCTGATGCCGGGGTAAAATTCCTGTAAAATGTCAGCAAAGAAATTTTAAAAAGTTGTTGACATTCTGTACCATATTTTATATAATAATCCTCGCAACGCATGAGCGTAGCGAGATTCCCCGATAGCTCAATGGTAGAGCACTCGACTGTTAATCGAGTTGTTGTAAGTTCGAGTCTTACTCGGGGAGCCAATGGCCGGGTGGTCAAGCGGTTAAGACACCGCCCTTTCACGGCGGTATCGGGGGTTCGATTCCCCCCCCGGTCACCATTTTTCTTTTCGGGCGATTAGCTCAGCTGGGAGAGCGCCTGCCTTACAAGCAGGATGTCAGCAGTTCGATCCTGTTATCGCCCACCATTTTTTTTTGCATTCTTTTCCCATTTCCATACGCGACGGGGCGTAGCTCAGTTTGGTAGAGCACCTGCCTTGGGAGCAGGGGGTCGTAGGTTCAAATCCTGTCGCTCCGACCA
>OMUE01000002.1 GCA_900314165.1 uncultured Acidaminococcus sp. | reverse complement strand
ATTGTGTTAGAATGGATGTGATCCATAGTGATTGCTCCTTTGTTGATGATTTCTCCAAAACCATTTTAACATGAAGCTTCACTATGGATTTTTATTTTTTGATTAACTGTTCAAGTTCATTTTACAACTGACCTATATTGGTATATTCATTAATTATACCATGTTTCTGCGTATAAAAAAGAATATAAATAAGAAATCGTGAGCAAAGAAAGGAGAAATTCATGGATTCCTTGCAAGAAATCGCGCTGCCCAAAGATTTAATCCAATTTATCTTTGAAGCGGCCTATATCCAACGCTGGAATGACCATATCCGGCCTCAGGGATTTACGGAGCTGGACAAACAGGCCCACAAGATGATGATCATGTATGTGCTGGCCCGGTATGAAGAGCAGGACCACGGGGCCGACCTGGACTGGCAGGTGCTGGTGGAGGGCGGTATCTTCGAGTTCCTGCACCGGGTGGTGCTGACGGATATCAAACCGCCGGTGTTCCACGAGCTCATGCGGAAAAGCGGTCCCAGGCTGAACCAATGGGTCTATAAAGAACTGGTGCGTCGGATTCCTTCTCTGGAAGGCTCCGCCTTTATGACGAAGATGCAGGAGTATTTTGATGGGACGAGCTATCCCCTGGAAAAACAGCTGTTGAGGGCAGCCCACTATCTGGCTACGGAATGGGAATTCCGCATTATCTACCGCATGAACCAGGGCATCTTCGGCGTAGAAGAAATCAAGACGGATATTGCCGATGAGATAGAGGACCATTACAATCTGGCAGGAGTCCAGAAAATCGCCATGAACGGCAAGACCCGGAAATTTGTGGACCTCATCGGCAAGCTGCGGTTCCAGAAACGCTGGTCCCAGTCACCCCGTATGCCGGAAACCTCCGTCATGGGCCACGTGCTGGTGGTGGCTATTATGGCCTATTTCTGCGCCATCCATATGGGCGCCTGCAAAACCAGGATTGTCAACGATTTCATCGGGGGAATCTGGCATGATCTGCCGGAGGTGCTGACTCGGGATATCATTTCTCCTATAAAACGATCCATAGAAGGGCTGGACGAGCTCATCAAGGAAATCGAGCAGCGGAAGATGGAAGAGATTTTGCTGCCCCTGCTGCCCCTCAGCTGGCACCCGGATATCATCAACTTTACGGTCAATGAGTTCCGGAACCGGATCTGGGATCATGGGGAACTTGTACTTCTCTCAGGAGACATTCCGGAAAAATTCAACCGGGCAGAGTACAATCCGGTGGATGGGGAAGTGCTGAAAGGCTGCGACCACCTGGCGGCTTTTATGGAAGCGTATCTGAGCATCCAATGCGGGATTACATCCGCCCATTTAGCAGGAGTCGTACAAGCTCTGCCAAAGCAATATGAGCATAAGTCCTTTGGAGGAATACACTTTGGAAAAATATATGGGCAATTTTTTACAGATGATCAAGTGAATTGTAAGGAGTAAAGCCGGAAGTACACAATTATGACATAAAATGCCCATGTCTCTTAATTGTGTACTTTTTCTTTTTCAGTTCAAATTGTATACAAAATACAAAAAACAATGCCGAAAATTCTGAACCATGCTATAATGTGTTTGTAAGGGTTCCTGAGACCCCAATATTTTAGGAGGCGCTACAATGAGCTTATTTGAAATGTCTAAAATTCCGATGGACACTGCCGCAAAATTAATCAATCTGGATCCTGCAGTAGAAGCTGTAATTTCTCAACCCGAACGCACCGTGGAAGTGAGCATCCCTGTTAAGATGGATGATGGCACTGTACAAGTATTCACTGGCTATCGTTCTCTGAACAGCACGATTCTCGGACCTGGCAAAGGTGGCGTTCGTTTCCATCAGAATGTTACCATGGACGAAGTTAAGACTTTGGGCTTCTGGATGGCTACAAAATGCGCTATTGCCGGTCTGCCTTATGGTGGCGCTAAGGGCGGCGTAATCGTCGATCCCCGCAAAGTGTCCAAGAACGAACTGGAAAAGATTACTCGTGGCTACATTGACAAGATTGCTCCTGTAATTGGCGAAAAGAAAGATATTCCTGCTCCTGATGTGAATACCAACGCTCAAATCATGGCTTGGATGATGGATGAATTCTCCAAGATCAACTGCCAACCCTGCCCTGGCTTTATCACCGGTAAAGCAATCAGCATGGGCGGTTCCCTGGGCAGAACTTCTGCTACCGGCCGTGGCGTTATTACCGCAACTCTGGAAATCCTGAAAAAAGAAGGCATTAAACCGGAAGACGCTACCCTGGCTATCCAAGGCTTTGGTAACGTAGGCAGCTGGACCGCTAAATGCGCTAAGGCTGAAGGCCTGAAGATCGTTGCTCTGAGCGATATCAGCGGTGGCATCTACAAAGCTGACGGCTTCGATCCTGAAGACGTAGAAGCTTATGCTAAGAAGAATGGCGGCGTTATCGCTGGCTATCCTGGTTCCACTCCTATCAGCAACGAAGAAGTTCTGGAACAAGAAGTTACCGTCCTGATTCCTGCTGCTCTGGAACTGCAGATCACCGCTAAGAACGCTGACAAGATCAAAGCTCATATCATCGTTGAAGCTGCTAACGGCCCCACCGATGCTGAAGCTGACGTCATCCTGGCTAAGAGAGGTATCCCCGTTGTTCCCGATGTACTGGCTAACGGCGGCGGCGTAACCGTATCCTACTTCGAATGGGTACAAAACCTGTACAGATACTTCTGGACTGAAGAAGAAGTTGTTGAAAGACAACGCCAGATGATGGTTAAAGCCTTCGACAAAGTATATCAAGCTGCTAAGAAGTACAATACCACCATGCGTGTAGGCGCTTACATCGTATATCTGGAAGCTGTTACCGAACCTCTGAAACTGAGAGGTATCATCTAATCTCAGGACCCTATAAACGGACCCTGTGCTTGCACAAAGCACAAAAAGCAGGAGCTGCCAAAAGCAGCTCCTGCTTTTTTACGGGCGTTTGCCCTGCGGTTGGCACGCCTCTTCAAGTTTTGCATGTTTCACGATTGTCCAGGGGACCCCTCTTCGCTCTTCACTCTTCGCTCCATTTATGGTAAACTTAAAGTTCAAGAAAAAGAGAAACGCAGGAGGTACAATCATGGATAAATCACAACCCATTGGTGTAATAGATTCCGGCGTAGGTGGGCTGACTGTCCTGAAGTGGCTGCAGGTCATGATGCCCCAGGAAGATTTTATATTCATTGGCGATACGGAACGGACGCCTTATGGCAACCGGTCCCGGCAGCAGATTACAGACTTTGTAGGGGATATGACGGCTTATTTGAATCGGCGCCATATTAAAGAATTAGTGGTTGCCTGCAATACCATTACGGTGTTGGGCATCGATGTCATTAAAGGGAACTACGACTTTGATGTCATTGGCATGGCAAAAGGTTCACATATGGTGCAGGGCATTACGAAAAACAATCGGGTGGGCTTTCTGGCTACGGATTTTACAGTGTCCACCGGTGCTCATAAACGGGAAATTGAAGAACTGGATCCCGGCATCCAGGTGTTCGGGCAGGGCTGCCCTAAATTTGTACCCCTGATTGAAGGGGAAAAGTTTGGCAGTCTGGAACTGAAGGCGGCTGTCCACGAATATGCAGAAAAGCTGAAAGCTCATGATGTGGATACGGTACTGTTGTGCTGCACTCACTATCCGTTCATCCTGAAAGAAGTAAAGGATGAATTCGGTCCTAGGATCACGATCCTGGATCCGGCAGAAATGACGTCTAAATACGCCATGGCCAACTTGGCAGCCAAAGGACTGTTGAAAACGGAAGGCAAGGGCCATACGGAAATCTGCTTTACGGCGGATCTGGAACGGGGCAAACGACTGACAGCCAGGATGATGGATCTGGATACCTGTGATTTCAAACTCATTGATTTGAAGGATTAACATGGATAATGAAGAAAGACGGAAACATATTCTGGATATTTTGCAGAAAGCTAAGAAATCTGTGACGGGCACGGCCCTGGCAGAAAAGTTTGGTGTCAGCCGGCAGATTGTGGTAGGGGATATTGCCCTTCTGCGGGCTAAAGGCCTTCCTATTATCTCTACCCCCAGAGGTTACAGCCTCCAGAAACGGGAAAAAACCAGCGTGACGGAAAACTTTGTCTGCCGCCACGATGAGAATCAGGTAGAAGCTGAACTGCTGGCTATTGTGGATAATGGCGGCTGCGTCCATAATGTGATTGTAGAACATGAAATGTATGGCTTCCTGGAAGGCCAGCTGAATCTGCGTTCCCGGCGGGATGTAGAACTGTATATGACGAAGATGAAAGAAAGTAAGGCTCCCCTTTTGTCCAGTATTTCCAACGGGATTCACACGCATTTGGTGGAGACTCGTACGCCGGAAGAAATGCAGGCCGTACGGGAAGCCCTGGCTAAACTGGGAGTGCTGTATCAGGCCGCGAAATAAGTAAAAGGAGCTGTGAAAAAATGATTTTCACAGCTCCTTTTTATTGTCAGCATGGCTGACTTCCTTGCCCGCCGCAGGCGCCTCTTCGCTCTTCACTTTTCGCTCTTCGCTATTTTTTCACAGCTCATTTTTATTTAAACAGCTCGCTAATCTTGACTTCTTTGGCTTTCTTGGCGCCTTCAGGGAATTTGGGGGCCTTCTTCGGATCGTACTTCAGGTTGACGGTGAGGCCAAGGGAAGAAGTACTGATCAGGGCTTCTGCCATCTGGCGCTGCTCCGGAGTCAGCTTCATCTGGTTTTGGGCCGCAGAGAGGGCAGAAAGACCGGTAGTCCTGAGGATGGGCGTCAGGTCCAGGGATACGGAGGTCAGCCTGTTGCTTTCCTTGTCTATGGTAGCCATGTAGGACAATTCCCGGATCTGGTCCAGGATGGCGTCCCATTCCTTGTCTTCCTTTGACTTTTTCGCAGGCACCTTGCCATCTTTTTTCTCCTGGGCCTTGAAGATTTCTTTAGCATCCAGGGTCAGCTTGATGGTCCGTTCTGACGGGGAGTCTGTGGTGACCTGGGCTTCCAGCACCCGCTTCCGCAGGGTCTTGTAGTCATGTTTTTCTTTGGGCTGGACTGTCAGGGATACAGGGGTCAGGGCTTTCTTCCAGGTGTTACCGGTTTTTACGTATTGGACCAGCAGATTATTTTCTGCCGCTGCATAATAAGAATAGTCCGGGGAGCGGAATTTGTATCCCGTCAGAAGGGCTAGTTCGGCGTGACCGCGGCCGTCCGCATGGGCTTCCTGCTGATTCGTCTTCTTGTCCACCGGGTCTTTTAGGATATTGCCATCCATGACGAAGTTGCCCACTCCCAGAGGAGAGAACAACGTAGCCTTCACTTCATATTGGATTTTGTCCTGCTTCTGGGTGGTTTCCTGGGCCCGGAGAAAGTCCTCCAGAGCCGGGCGATTGATGGTGGCAGCCTGGGTCAGAGGTGTCAGGCACAGGCACAGCGCCAGGGTGGCACCGATCTTCTTTATATTCGCTAAGAAATTCATATGATAGCCTCCTTTTAAAATAGGATTGCACAAAGTGCAAGGATTGTCAAATGAACATCTTGTGAGAAATTGGCAGGCGTATATAAAATCTTATTTTTATGGTATGATATGCTTAGAAGTATCGGAAGGAGATGATTGCATGAATAATGAAGTATTGGAAGCGATGCAGCTGCGGAGAAGCATCCGCAGCTTTAAACCGGATACAGTACCGGAGGAAATGTTGAACGAAATCGTGAAAGCGGGGCTCTATGCCCCCAGCGGCCGTGGCGCCCAGGATACCATCATCCTGAAGATTACGAATAAGGCCATGCGGGACCGCCTGTCTAAACTGAATTGCCAGATCGGGGGCTGGGACGAGGGCTTTGATCCGTTCTATGGGGCTCCTGTAGTGCTGGTAGTGCTGGCTAATAAAGCCCGGCCTACAGCTATATATGATGGCAGCCTGGTCATGGGTAATATGCTGTTAGCCGCCCATTCCCTGGGCCTGGGCAGCTGCTGGATTCACCGGGCCAAGGAAGAATTCGATCTACCGGAAGGCAAGGCCCTGCTGAAATCCCTGGGCATCCAAGGAGACTACGAAGGCATCGGCCATTGTGTCGTAGGCTACGTAAAGGGCGATGTGCCTGTAGCGCCGCTCAGAAAAGAACATAGAGTGTATGCGTTATCTTAATAAAAAAGCTGTGGAAAAATAGTGAAGAGCGAAGAGTGAAGAGGCGCCTGCGGCGGGCAAGGAAGTCAGCCATGCTGACAATAAAAAGAGGCTGTGAAAAAATGGGTTTCTCATGCTTTCACAGCCTCTTACTTATGCCGCCATGTGGCCGCTTTTCACTGTTCACTGTTCTCTTTTCACTATTATTTCATAGCCCTTTTTACTATTATATCTACGGTAAAAAGATCTCAGACTTAGCCAACCTCTGGTAATTCTTTTCCAACATGGCTTTGTGGGACAGGAAGCGAGGATCATCGAAATATTTGGCATCGTTGGGACAGTAGCGGACACAGGCCTGACATTTTATACAGATGCCCGGCACTTCATCCGTATTGTCAAAGGAAATAGAACCCATGGGGCAGACTTTGGCACAGAGGCCGCAATGGTCACAGCGGGAACTATAAGTTTTTGGCTTTGCCTTTAGGAATTTTGCCGGCTGACCGTCTTCGCCCATAGGAATATAGTAGGGCGCTACAGGAGCATCTCCGTTAATGACTACCTGCTGCAGAGGCTTATCCTGGACCAGGGTATCTAGAACGCCCTGCACAAGGCGGTCAAATACAGTCCAATCTTCTGCTGTGGGGTGTTCTATGCCAATGTCAGCAAAAGCATGGGGCATGGCAAAAGCACCGGCTGCGAAAACAATAAATTTCTTTTTCGCCAACTCGTCCCGCAATTCTGTCAGGGAACTGTCGTAGCTGCGGTTGCCATAGCTTACAATCGCTACGGTAGGGGCTTCGTCCGCTCTGAACATGGTCTGCACAAAAGGCAGTGCCTTGTTAGGGATCCGCCCGGCATAGGTAGGCATAGCGAAAATAACCAGGGTATGAGGGCCATAATAATGCTCTACACCTTGGTCTTTAGGGAGGGTAAAATCCGTGCAGGTCAGGGGCACATCCAATTGTTTGGAAAGAATGCGGCCCATTGTCTCAGCTAGTCTTTTCGTATGTCCGGTAGGACTGAATGTCACAGTCTCAATATGGTTAATCAATGAGCCCGCCTCCTTGTATTATAAAAAATGAATTTTCTGATACATCTATATATTTATTAGTATAGCCCAGTTTGCAGATTTTTTAAAGGATGTATACAGAAAACCTGAAAAAACAGGATTTTTAAATCTTTATTTGCACAGACACAGAGAATTGCCTATAATGAAATCATAAGATATCACTTCGAAAGAGAGGCGTGAGCTATGGAACAACAAGTCTTGATTCGGGAAGCTACTGTAGAGGATGCAGCTGCAATCCAGGCCATTTATGCACCTTATGTAGAAGAGACAGCTATCAGTTTTGAATATACAGTGCCCACCGTGGAAGAATTTGAACGACGCATTGCCCATACGAAAGAAATCTACCCGTACCTGGTAGCAGAAGTGGACGGGAAAGTCATAGGGTATGCCTATGCGGGAGCCTTTATTGCCCGTTCTGCATATGACTGGGCGGCAGAGCTCAGCATTTACATTGACCGCGCCAGCGCCAACAAAGGCGTGGGCAGAAAGCTGTACACGGCTCTGGAACATGCCCTGAAACAGATGGGTGTCCTGGATCTTTACGCCTGCATCGGCGTACCGGATGAAAAAGATGAACATCTGGATTTCAACAGTGCCCGGTTCCATGCCCATATGGGCTTTACCCAGGTGGGCAGCTTTGAGAAGAGCGGCTATAAATTCGGAAAATGGTACAACATGATCTGGATGAAGCTGAATATCGGAGAACATCTGATGCCTCAGCCACCTATCATTCCTTATCCGGAAGTGAAAAATAAGGAACTGTAAGAACTCGTAACCGTCGGCGTTTGTGGAAAGGGTAAGCATGGAACAACAGCAAGTAGTTTTGATTACCGGTGCCAGCAGCGGCATCGGCAGACAGACCGCCATCCTGATGGCCAAAACCGGACATATTGTATATGGAGCAGCCAGGCATCTGGACAAACTCCAGGAACTGGTGCCCTTCGGAGTCATTCCCCTCGCTATGGATGTGACGAAGGAATATTCCTGTGAAATGGGATTGAAACGGATCCTGGAAGAACAGGGGACGCTGGATATCCTCATCAACAATGCCGGCTATGGCTCCTACGGCGCCGTGGAGGACGTGCCTCTGACGGAAGCCCAGCGGCAGCTGGAAGTGAATTTGTTCGGTGCTATTCGGCTGACAAAGCTGGTGCTGCCCCTTTTCCGTAAACAGCATGCAGGTCGGATTATTATGGTGTCTTCTATTGCAGGTCGGGTTACCGGCCCTATGGGAGGCTGGTATCACGCCAGCAAATATGCGTTGGAAGCCCTCAGCGATGCCCTGCGTATGGAGACCGCACCCCAGGGCATCCAGGTCAGCATTGTAGAACCGGGCCTGGTCAAGACCCAATGGGGACACATTGCGGCAGACCATCTGCAGGCAACGTCCCAGCTGGGCCCTTATTCCCGGCTGGCCATCTCTATGTCGGAAGGAATCCATAAATTATATGAGAGCAAATGGGTCAGCAGCCCGGATGACGTGGCAAAGACCATCTTCCTGGCGGCTAATGCGGCCCAACCTCAGGCTCGCTACCTGACGGGCCGGGGAGCCTACCTTCTTCTTATTCTTCACGCTATCTTACCGACAGGTATTTTTGATGCTTTGGCCCGTTGGGCTATGAAGAAATTATAGAGAAGGTGGCGGTGTTATGGATATAATTCGTCTGGGCAATCTTCAGATGTCCTTGTTCCTTATGATCCTGATTGGTATGATCCTAACGAGGAAAGGAATCATAACGGAAGAAGGAAAGCGTTGCATTACGGACGTATGTGTGGATGTAATTATTCCCTGTAATGTGTTGAAATCCTGCCTCGTCCCTTTTAAAGGGAATTTGTGGGAAACGTTCAGTCATATTTTTCTCTGCGGATTGATTCTGCAGATTATCTTTATGATCCTTAACCAGTTTCTCTTCAAACGATATTCTTTGCAGCAACAGAAGGTGTTGAAGTACGGGACACTGGTGTGCAATAGTGGCTTTCTGGGGTATCCTGTAGCAGAAGGAGTATATGGGCCTTTGGGCCTGTTTTATGCCTCCATCTTCCTGATTCCTCTGCGGATTGTCATGTGGTCAGTAGGGATGAGTTATTTCATTGCCCAAAATGCTACTCCCAAAGAACTGGTGAAAAAGGTCATGACCCATCCCTGTATTATTGCTCTGTATTGTGGCATTGCCATTATGATATTCAGGCCTCCGCTGCCTGGCTTTTTGACCATGAGTATCCAGTACATTGGTGCTTGCAATGCGTCCATTACTATGTTTCTTGTGGGAACAATCCTGGCGGATGTACCTCTTACTACAATTGTAAATAAGGACAGCCTGCTTTACAGTCTGTTGCGACTGGTCCTGCTGCCGGCTTTAGCCTGGGGTGTAGCGACTCTACTGAACCTTGATGCTGTGGCCTTGGGAGATGCGGTTATCTTGACTGGTATGCCTGCAGGGGCAACGACGCCTATCTTTGCAGCCCGTTACGGTGGTGATGCCCCTTTTGCTACTAAGCTGACAGTGTTGTCCACCCTTCTATCATTGGGGACGATTTTAATGTGGTGTGCTGTCCTGCCTAGTCCATGATAGATTGGTGTTGACGGTTTCCCTTGAGTCATAATCCCTGCTTTAAGGAAATATCATATATAGCTTACAGAGACGGGCAATTCAACAAATCTGCTCATCTAATATTTAAATTCAATTTGTGCAAGTAAACATTCATGCATGAGCTTTGTGAAAAAGTGCACCTTGTATATCTTTCGGAAAATATACAAGGTGCACTTTTGGAGGAGAAGGATTAAAATGAAACTTGTTGCATCTCATCCATTAGCGCAAGAGGCTATGGACTATCTGGAGGAAAACAACGTTGAAGTATATATTGCGAACTCCTCTGAGCCACAAAGTTACATAGACCTGTTGAAAACGGCAGATGCCTTTATAGATCGGATAGGGATTTGCGATGCTTCGATTATAGAGCAATGTCCTAATTTAAAAGTGATAGGGCGTACCGGCGTAGGCTATGATAATGTGGATGTTGCTTGTGCCACCAAACATGGGATTCCCGTGGTTATCACGCCCGGTGCCAATACCCAGTCTGTTGCAGAGCATGCTGTGGGGTTGATGTTTGCCTGTGCAAAAAATTTTCAGGAAGAAGATCAGGAAATCCGCAAAGGAAACTGGCTGATTCGCGATGCCCATAAAGCGATTGAATTAAAGGATAAAGTTGTCGGCATTATTGGGACAGGTGCAATCGGCAGTACAGTAGCAGCCCTTTGCAAGGCTCTTGGTATGAAATGTATAGGTTATAGTCATTCCCATAATAGAGAAAAAGTTGAAAAAGCAGGCTGCATATATTATGAGAATCTGGAAGATCTGCTATATGTCTCTGATTTTCTTTCTATCCATATCCCTTTGACAAAAGAAACAAGACATTTTATTGGTGCTCATGAACTGCAATGTATGAAGAATTCGGCCTACCTAATCAATACCAGCAGAGGTGCAGTGGTTGACGAAAAAGCTTTGGCAGCTGCCCTGAATAATGGTGAAATTGCAGGGGCCGGTATTGATGTATTTAGTACAGAACCTGTTGTCCTGGACAACCCATTATTTAAGGCAAAAAATACTATCTTAACACCTCATGCCGCGGCTTTAACGAAAGAAGCCCTACGTAAGATGTGTGTGGATTGTGCCAAAGGCTGCGTAGCTGTCTGTCGGGGCGAAAAATGGAGTAAGGTCGTTGACTGTAGCGTCTATGAAAAAAAGCTTGATGGCTTTTAGGCTGAATTTTTCCTTTATAATAAGTGCTGTTGGATACTAGCTGCGGTACTGCTTTCAGCAAAACTAAAATTGGCATGGTTTTTGCAGTGTATATTAGTAAAACCGTCATTTTGGACGCTGAAAGGGGACTGTAAAGATATTATGAAAAAACCATTAGAAGGGATAAAGATTATTGAGCTGGCCAGCTATGTAGCAGCGCCCATTGTTGGACGCATGTGTGCGGACCTGGGAGCAGAAGTCATTAAGATCGAAGAACACGGAGGCGATGCCTGGCGGGAAACCTGCATGGGGCATACACAAACAGGAGCGGACGAAAACCCTTTGTTCGATCTATATAATGTTGGAAAAAAGTCCATCAGCCTTAATCTGAAGTCAGAACAGGGTAAAGCGGTCTTGTTCAAGCTGTTAAATGAGGCGGATATTTTCCTTACAAACACCCGGAATAAATCTTTAATTAAGCGTGGTATAGATTATAAATCTATAAAGGAACGGTTTCCCCGTCTGATTTATGCTACGCTGACGGGCTATGGATATGAAGGCCCGGATTGCAATGCTCCTGGCTTTGATAATATTGCGTTTTGGTCCCGGTCCGGCTTTTCTGCAGATATGTCTATTGATGCACCGGGCAGCTACCCGGTAAATTCGCGTTTTGCCATGGGTGACGCAGCTACCGGATCCGTCCTGTTTGGCGCCATTATGGCGGCGTTGTACCAGAGAGAAAAAACGGGTGAAGGAGATTTTGTAACCTTGTCTCTGTACAATGCAGGTATCTGGATTATGGGTGGCTGTATCACTATGGCGCAGAAACCTTATGAACATCAATATCCGGAAAAACGAAATTTCGGCATTCCTATGAATCTGGCCTATAAATGCGCAGATGGGGAATGGCTGCGTTGCACAATCTTCGAATACGACCGATATGCAGCAAAGTTTTATGGAGCGCTTGGTGTCGTTGAAGATATGGAGAAGCTCGGCATCACAAACATGGACCAGCTGAAAGCAAAGGCAGAGCAGGTGGTACCCCTCTACGAAAAAGCCTTTTCCATGAAGACTTCTGATGAATGGCTGAAAATCTTTGAGGATCTGGATATTGTTTGCGGTAAACTATCTCATTTCAGGGATGTATTAACTGATGAACAGGCTTGGGCCAATGACTATCTTCAGAAATATCATTGTACAAATGGAGCAGAACGCATTATAGCCACAAGTCCTGTCAGATTCGGGTCCCAAGGGCCCCTAGCCGTTGGTAAACCTGTCATGTATAGTGAAAATACTCATGAAATTCTGGATAACCTGGGGTATTCGGAACAAGAGATCCAGGATATGAAGAAGAATGGTGCGTTAAAGTAACAAATACGGAGCTGTGATTTTTCACAGCTCCGTATTTGTTACTTTTGAAAATTGTATTTTAATTTATTGTTAATCGTATTTGCATCTGGCCGATAGATGAAACTCTTTGATTTTGTACTGGAGCATACGACGGGAAATGCCCAGATATTCTGCTGTAGCAGCTCTATTGTTCTTGTTCTTCAGAAGTGCTGTTTGAAGAACTTCCTTTGTCAGCTTCCTGGTATAAAATGGTTCTGGAGAATCCGTTGTTTTTGTGTCCTGGATGATAGTTCCTCTATCCATGGTTAGTTCATCATCGCCTAACAGGCCGATGGGAATATTCATGATCTCTTTTGTAGAGGAGGGCGTCATGACCACAATGCGTTCTACGAAATTCTTCAGCTCCCGGATATTGCCAGGCCAGGAATAATGGTATAGATCACTCAATACTTTATCAGAGAACGATTTCTGCAGGCTGTATTTCTGACAGAAATGGTAGAGGAAATGCAGGCACAGGGGGATAATATCGTCCTTGTGGCTGCGCAGAGGCGGTATGGTGATAGGGACTACGTTTAAGCGATAATACAGATCTTCTCGGAACGTTCCCTGTTCAACCATTTTCTTTAGGTCCCGGTTCGTAGCACAGATAATCCGAAAATCGATCTTTTTGTCCGTGACGGAACCTACGGGTCGGATGCTTTTGTCTTCCAGCATACGCAAGACCTTGCCCTGTACGGAAAGAGGCAGGGAGTTGATTTCGTCCAGGAACAGGGTGCCGTGGTTGGCGGCTTCTGCCAGGCCTTTCTTACCTTCTTTATTGGCACCGGTGAAACTGCCCTTTTCGTAGCCAAAGAGTTCTGCTTCAATCAGTTCTTCCGGGAACGCCGCACAGTTTGCCGTAATCATAGGGCCATCCCGACGGTTAGAATGTTCGTGGATATAATGAGCGAACACTTCCTTGCCACAGCCGGATTCCCCATACAGCAGGACTGTGGAGTCCAGCAAGGCAATGTTGTCTACAATGGATAACAGGGACAGGATTTCTTTGCTCTTAGCCACCATGCTGGCTTTTTCACTATGACCGCCTGTACTGTACAGGATAGGATGAGTCTTCAGGGAAGCCTGGTACTTGTGCTCGAAATCCTTAATATCCTGGAGCAGCACGACCACATATTTAATCTGGCCGTAATCGTCAAAAATGGGCGTGCCGGTAACCAGCCGCAGTTTGGCCTCCGTACTGGTGCTATGGTAATCCTGATAATGCTGCAGGCGGATTACCCTTTTTTTCTGCTGCATGACCAGATCAAATACACAGATATCCAATACCGAATTGAAATCGTGGACATTCATCTTCAGATATTCATTTCTGGGAATATTCCGCCAATTAATCAAAAGGGTATTGGTAAAGACGAAATTCCCTTTTGTATCATAGATGGCAATCCCGGCATCGATATTGTCTAATACATCATGTAAGGATAACTGCTTCAATAGGTCTTCGTTCGGATCCACCATGACAAACCTCCTTTCCGGAAGGGTTGTAATGTCAAAATATAGTATGAATCAGGTCCAAAATTATTTGCAAAACAAAATAATTGTATCAAGAATGTTAATTAATCAAAATTATAGTATAACATAGCAAAAAGAAAAACAAGGGCAAAGGAAAGAGGGTCAACCTTTGTCCTTGTTTTATAAGTTAAAGCATTTCCGCGAAGGCTTCTACTCTGGTCCGCAACTGTTCTACACTTTCAGGCTGCTGATTGATGAACAAGTCAATGACCGGAATATTGGCTTTATGCAGATCTACTTCCAGATAAGGCTGATCGTATTCTTCAGGATCACAGAACTTCATCATGCAGTTGATGACGCCGTCAGCCTTGACTTCCTTCACAAAATCTACCATGTGCGGTCCTCTGGGCTTATTCAGCTCGTGGATCAGGCTGCAGTTTTTCCGGGCTGCCCATTGCAGAGCCAGGCGTTTCAGGCCGCCGCCACCGTGCAGCGGGGTATCCGTAGCATACTGCAGAGATTCATGCATCAGGTCGTCGCCTACAACAGCGATGTCGTTTTCCGTAAACGTATCCAGCAGCGCATCCGGTTCGCAGGCTACACCCGTCAGGACAACTTTCTTGCCTTTGAATTCAAAGACAGGAAGCTTGTTCAATTCAGCAATGATATTCTTTACAATGGCCGTATGTTCTGCCTTGTCATAGAAGAAAGCACTCTTCATGACGTGATGGCGGACTTTCGGAGTGATAATGTCCAGATGGTCATTAGCCACCTTGGCAAATTCACGCATCGTTGTGTTATGTTCATTGTAAATCAGGATGGTCTTCTTCAGATCATCTTCGTTCATCATCTGGCCGGTAATGGTAGCCAGCATAGCCAAGGCGATTTCGTATTCGGAAATCAGGTAATCGATACTGGCAGGATTTTTCCGGTTCTGAGGATAGACAATGGGCACCATGGGGATTTCCTTAACCCCGAACCGCCAGTTCTGGGTCATGCAGCGCAGAGTATCGCACAGAGCAGGGATGATAACGGCGGACAGGCCTTTATAAGTCCCTTTCAGGCCGAATTCCATGTTGGATTGCATAATCGGGCAGGCAAAGGCGGGTAGATAGCTCTTAGCCAGGGACGGATTGCTCTTGCCACCCCAAAGACCCATGGGGATCATGCCGGAGGCATAGACCAGTTCTTCCGGAGTAAATTCAGCAAAGCAGCCTACAACTTTCTTCCCTTCGCTCAGGTACCGATCCAGTTGGGCACGGGGATTTGCACAGGCTTTTTCTAATGTCTGAAGGCTTTCTTGTAAGGTAGTCATTATTTGGCGGCCTCCTTCTTTTGTTTATTTTGTTCCATGATTTCAACCAGGCCCTGGATACGGGTTTCGAATTGAGCTTCGCTGTAGTTCCGATAGTCTGCCTGGTCACCATCAAAGGACGTGAAAGGCACGCCGGCCAATTTGGACAGCTGACGCTGTACTTCCATCATCTGACAATCCATAACTTTGCAGCTGCGGTTTACATGATAGATTGTACCTTCGCAGCCGAACCGCTTCAGAGCTTCCAGACGGCGGTGGATCATGGTCGTGGCGTTATCACCGTTCGTAGAAGCGAAGCAGTAAGCACGAGCCATTCCATCCAGGTCTTCGTATTCAATAGCCCAAGCTTTACCATAGCTGGAAGCTACCATATTGATCCCGTATTGTTTCAGGGTATGCAGGTTGTGGCGAAGATACGGCCAGCAGGCGATACCATCCCAGGAAACCCGGTAATTTTCTTTTACAGGATACGTGGATGTTCCTTCTGCAATATGCTTTTCAATTTCTTTGTTCAGCTGTTCCAGGATAGCCGTAGTGGTTTCCTTGCCTCTGTGGCAGACCATGCAGGACATGTAGTTGAACAGTTCGAAGCCGCTCAGAGGAGACGGTTTCTTGTCCATCAGGTTGTTGGCACGTTCCCACAAATAGCTGTTGCGCTGACTGATCTTCATGATCTTCTTGAACCGTTCGTCATCCCATTTCTTGCCCGTGAATTCACACAGGTCTTTGATAAGCTGATCAATCTGGGCACGGACGTAACGGACTCTGCTTTCTGTTACATAGTCCCAGGGGTTGTAGCAGGTATCGATGAAGAACACAGGAATCTTCAGCTGATAAGCCAGGTTTTCATACCATTTCGTCAACTGGGTGCAGATATTGTTCGTCAGCAGCAGAAAGTCCGGTTTTACCAGGTTCCCACCGTCGGGAAGTTCTACATTGGCTTCACCGTTTAAGACGGAGGCATAAGCCAGGTTAACTTTCGCATAAGCGCACAGGTCATTGTTATAGCCCAGGGGACCCTCGCATTCCTGCAGAAACGGATCAGCCTGATGACGGGCAGCAATACCGGCGGAGTGGTTTTCCGGATACAATACGACCAAACCAAGAGTTTCTGCAATTTCCTGCGGGAAGATAGAGGCGGACCAACCAACCTTTTCCCCGTTTGCTTTGGCCTGACGAGCTGCCTCATACAGTCCTTTGGTCTGTTCACCAATCATGAGCATGGATTTTGCTTTCGGACGCTTTGGCTTAGCAGGAGCCGCAGTTGTCACTTTTTCATCAGCCATTTATAATCACCTCTTATTTAATATCTTCTTCCGCGTACATGGCGTCGATATCCTTATCAGAATAGCCGATTTCTTCCAACACGGTACGGGTATCAGCACCCAGCTTGCCGGAGGGTTTGAAAGGAATCGTAGCGGGATCCAGGGAACCAAAGTGTACAGGACCATTGGAGAACCAGGTCTTGGTGCCATCGGAGTAAGTATATCTATAGCCATAGTTGTTGGCGATGGTCTGAGGATCATCGGGCACATCTTTGAAGTGACGCAGCACTTCGTGAGGCATATCGTGTTCTTCCAACAGTTTGTGCCAGTAAGGAACATCGTGTTCTGCAAACTTCTTGTCGAAGATCTTTGTCAGAATGGTCTTGTTCTTATAGTAGGCTTCCTGGGTATTGAAACGAGGATCATCCGCCAGTTCAGGCAAACCAATCAAAGTCACAAATTCTTTGAACCGGCGGTAATCGATGACGGCCAGGTAGAACCATTCACCGTCAGAGCCCTGATAGTTGTTGCTGCAGGCATGGCCGCAGTCATACCGGTCACGAGGCAGCTCACGGCCATTGACACCGTTCAGGATACCAGTGCACAGGATGAACGTAGCAGCTTGCAGCAGGGATACGGTGACTCTGTCGCCTTCACCCGTACGGCTTCTCTGGAACAGGGCAGCCGCAATACCACCGGCCAGAGCTACAGCTACGCTGTGGTCACCAACGCCGCCGATAGGAATCAACGGGCCGGCTCCTTTAGGAGACAGGTCAATCATCAGGCCGCTTCTAGAGAAGAAAGCTGTGTAGTCGTAGCCGGGTTTGTTGGCATCCGGACCTTTTTCACCATAGCCCAGTACAGCTGCGTGCACCAGTTTCGGGAATTTCGGATGTAACTGGGCAAAGGAAAGGCCCATGCCTTCCAGAGCTTTTTCACGGAAGTTCGTTACGAAGACGTCAGCTTCCGACAACAGCTTCATCATGACTTCTTTGCCTTTTTCCGTTCTCAGGTTCAGGGAAATGAAGCGTTTGTTCATGTTCTGCATATCGAAGTTAGGGTTGGCCACATCCGTAGTGGGGGACATGGTGGTCCCGCCCTGTTTTCTCCAGGCATCCCCATGGACCGTTTCTACTTTGATGACATCAGCGCCCCATTCTGCCAGAATTCTGGAGGTCATAGGACCTGCTAACATAGATGCTAATTCAACGACTTTTAGTCCTTCCATCGGTTTCATAAAAAGATTCCTCCTCAAATTTTGTTTAGATTAACGGCCTTGGAAATTTGCTTTCCGCTTTTCAATAAAGGCCAGAGTCCCTTCTTTTCTGTCTTCCGTACTCATTGCAATGGTCTGAGCCAGTTTTTCCAACATGAGACCAGTTTTGATGTCTGCGTTGGCCCCACATTCCACGGCGATTTTAGCCATCCGCAGAGCTACCGGGCCTTTCTTGGCAATGGTCTGGGCCATTTCTTCTGCAGCGGCCATCAGGTCTTCCCGGGTATTTTCCGTCAGCTGGTTTACCAGACCGATTTTTTCTGCTTCTTCTGCGGTAATAATCTTGCCCGTGAAGATGAGCTCTTTGGCTTTTGCCAGGCCCACCAGTCTAGCCAGCCGTTGGGTACCGCCGGCACCGGGGATAATGCCCAGGTTGATTTCCGGCTGACCAAATTTCGACCGTTTCGTGGCAATCCGGATATCGCAGGCTTCTGCTACTTCGCAGCCGCCTCCAAGGGCCCAGCCGTTGATAGCACAGATTGTCGGCTTATCCAAAGACTCAAGGTTGTACAGCGTATTGGTAGCTGTTCCCTTCATCTGTTCCATATAATCTCTTGCGTGGAGTTCCCGGATATCCGCGCCGCTGGCCAGGGCTTTGTCGCCTGCACCGGTGAGGATGACGACTCTTACTTCGCTATCCGCTCTGGCGGCATCAATAGCCGTGGACAGATCCTTCCACATTTCCGGGGATAGGGCGTTATAAACGTCCGGCCGGTTCAAGGTGATATAGCCTATATGATTCTTTACCTCATAAAGGACATTTTTCAGATCCACAATAAGCACCTCCGTCATTAGCTGTTTCAGCTTTCACTTTTATCTACAAGCAAAAACCGTGCCAATCTGCAATAAATGCAAAAAATAGTGAAAATGTGCAAGAAATACTAGTAGATTCCGATAAATCTGCAAATTGCAGGATTGTGCAATAAAAGTGAAATACGTGCAATGCAGTTGTGCAAAAAAAGTGCATTATTGCACATATGCACAAAATAATTCGCATACACAGAATTACCTGAAAACGGTGAATCCAGGGATTTTTTAATTACTTTAGGAAAAAAATTGGACAAGAAATAAATTGGCACGGTTTTTGCTAGAAAAATAAAGCGAGAAATTAATTTAACAACCGAAAGGGGATTATGAATATGGAAAATGTTTACATTATGGGCGGCTGCCGTACTGCTATTGGTAAGTATGGTGGATCTTTGAAGAGTGTTCCGGCCCATACTTTGGCAACTACGGTGGTTAAAGAGGTTATGAACCGTGCCAATATTACAGGTGATATGGTGGATGAAGTGATTCTGGGCGAAGTTCGGCAAAGCTCCGAAGCTTCTAATATTGCCCGGTATGTGGCTCTGGAAGCCGGCATGCCTGTAACGGTTCCCGGCTATACGGTCAACCGTCTGTGTGCTTCTTCCATGCAGGCTACGCTCAATGGCTGTGAAGAAATCTGGCTGGGCATGGCGGATACAGTTGTGGTAGGCGGCACGGATAACATGAGCCGTGCACCTATGTACATCCGGCAGGGCCGTTGGGGTGATGGTCCTATGAAACTGGTGGATTCCAACATTGAAGGTGGCCTGGCTGACCAGCCTGCCTCTCTGTACGGTCTCATGAGCATGTCCAAGACGGCTGAAAACGTGGCCGAACGGTTCGGTATCACCCGGGAAATGCAGGATGCCTTCGCTTGCGAAAGCCAGCATAAAGCTGCAGAAGCCAGAGAAAAAGGGTACTTCAAGAATGAAATCGTTCCTGTCCATGTAAAACTGAAGAAACAGGAATTTGATTTTGCAGAAGATGAATTCATCAAACCGAAGACCAGTATGGAAATCCTGGCCAAACTGAAACCAATCGTTAAACCGGATGGCACGGTTACGGCTGGTAACGCCTGCGGGCTGAATGATGGGGCTTCCGCCATGGTACTCATGAGCGAGAAGAAAGTGAAAGAAACGGGCCTGAAACCTCTGGCTAAGATTACGGGTATCGCCCGGGCAGCTCTGGATCCTGAAATCATGGGCTATGGTCCTGTGGTTTCCACTACGAAGCTGTTGAAGGAAATGGGCATGACTGTGGACCAGATCGACCTGGTAGAACTGAACGAAGCGTTTGCTTCCCAGTCCGTGGCCTGCGTCAGAGATCTGAAACTGGATCCTGCCAAGGTCAACATCAGCGGCGGCGCCATTGCTCTGGGCCATCCTCTGGGCTGCACCGGTGCAAGACTGATCATCACTCTGCTGAACAACCTGATCCGTACGGGCGGCAAGACCGGCTTAGCTACCTTGTGCATCGGCGGTGGTCAATCCATGGCTACCATGATTGAACGGCTTTAATGTAGTTTAGAAACTATTTGCTATAGGAGGACGAGAAGAATGAAGATTGAAGATGTAAAACGGGTTGCAGTTGTTGGTGCAGGTGCTATGGGTCGGCAGATTGCTATGAACTGCTGCCTGAACGGCAGAGACCATGGCTATATCGTAACCTTGTGCGACAGCTTTCCCAAAGCTGTAGAATCTGCAGCAGCCTGGGCTAAGGATTATCTGGCCGGCCGTGTGGCTAAGGGCAGAATCACCCAGGAAGAAGCAGATCTGGTAGCTTCCAGATGGACGGTCATCGGTGATGTGGATGCGGCTGTAAAGGATGCGGATATCGTCATTGAAGCCATCATCGAAAAACTGGATGCTAAGAGAGACCTGTTCCAACGGGTTAGCAAGATCGTAAAACCGGACACTATTCTGGCTACGAACTCTTCCAATATTGTAAGCTCCAAGATTGCTGATGTTGTTACGAATCCGGAACGGCTGTGCAACATGCACTACTTCAACCCCGCTCTGGTGATGAAGTTGGTAGAAGTTGTGAAGGGACCTCACACCAGTGAAGAAACTGCACAAGTGGCTAAAGCATTTGCTTTGAATACCGGTAAATCTCCTATCGTCCTGAAGAAGGAAATCGCAGGGTTTGTAGCAAACAGAATCAACGCTGCTGTAGCTTACGAAGCTCTGAACCTGCTGCAAAAGGGCATCGCTTCCGTAGAAGATATTGATACGGCTTGCGAAAAAGGCCTGAACTATCCTATGGGACCCTTCAGACTGATGGACCTGACCGGTATTGATGTGAACTACTACGTACGTGTGGATCGGTATGCAGAAAGCCATGATCCGTACGACGCTCCGAACCCGCTGGTTATCGAGAAATTCAAGAAAGGCGAATTCGGCCGCAAGACTGGCAAAGGCTGGTACGACTACACGAAGAAATAAAGTTGGTATCAAGGTAAGTCTTCCTTACGCAAACAACCTGGACACGCGAATGGAAAGAGAAGTATTCCTGTTAAATATTAGAGGTGAATTTATATGGCTCCGAGTACAATAGCAATTATCATCGCTATTATTACGATGTTCCTGTTTTTCTGGAACAAGTTCCCGATGAGTGAAGTCGCAGTATTCTGCGCATTGGCAATGGGTATCTTTATCCCTAAGATGCCCCTGGGTAAGATTTATTCCGGCTTTGGCGGCAGCTCCATCGTCATGGTAGCCGGTATGATGATTGTTGGCGATGCACTGTTCCAAACTGGTATCGCACAAAAGATTGGTGCAAAGATTTGCGAATTCAAAATCGCTCAAAACGAAAAAGCATTTATTCTGATCGTTGTAACGATTTGTACTGTAATGTCCGCTTTCCTGAGCAACTCCGGTTGTATCGCAATGTGGATGCCCATTATCGCATCCGTAGCTGCTGGTTCTAATGGCAAGATCCGTTCTAAGATGGTCATCATGCCTGCCGGTATCGCCTGCATCATCGGCGGCGGCTCCACACTGACCGGTTCCGTTTCCCAGGTTGCTGCTAACGCAGTGCTCATGGGGACTCCCGGTTATGAAGCTGGTATGGGCGTATTCGATATGACGCGGATTATGTGGCCTGTCTGCCTGTTGCAGCTGCTGTATTGGGGCACTTTCGGGTACAATATCCTGGAATGGGCTCTGAAACCCGGCAGCCCTCATTTCGATGATGGGAATGCTTATGCCGTTTCCAATTTCAAGGCTTCTGATGCCACTGTGGCAAAAGACATCCCGGCCTGGAAAGGCAAAATTTCTCTGACTGTTATGATCCTCTGCGTCATCGGCTTCATCCTGTCCGGTACTCCTTTCTGGAAGAAATACTTGAACATAGCTGACGTAGCTATGATTGGTTCTTTGATTCTGTTTGTAACGGGCACTGTACCTCTGAAAAAGACTCTGGCCAGCCTGGATTGGGATATCCTGATCATGGTCGGCGCTGTAACGGCTCTGGGTACCGGTATCGATGTATCCGGCGCTGGCAAACTGATTGCTAATACTGTATTGAATAACGTATTCGATGGCCCGAATACTTCTGTTCCTATGCTGATGGTGGTACTGATCGTGTTAACGAGCTTCCTGACCTTGGTCATGCAGAATGGCTCCGTAGCAGCAGCCTTCTCTCCGATCTTTATCCCGATGGCTAAGACTCTGGGCATCAGCCCTCTGCCGTTCATCATCATTATCGGTGCAACGACCAACATGGCCATTGCTTCCCACATTGGTACGGCTGTAAACATGCAGATTCTGCCTGCAGGCTATAAGCCTATGGACTTTATCAAGATTGGTGGTCCGCTGTTCCTGCTGGGCGTAGCTCTGCTATGCGTAGTAGCTCCTATGGTGCTCCTGTAATGTAAACCAGGTTGTTTAAAAAAGGATAGTAATTGAAAAGGGCATAGTCAGGAAAATGTTTCTTGGCTATGCCCTTTCGTTAAAAGGAGAACACTATGAAGATTACAAAAGTAGAAATCCTGCATTTGAAAACAAACTTTAAAAAAGGCCACTGGCGTCCCATCGTGTGCCGGATTTATACGGACGCAGGTATCTATGGGGATGGGGAAGCAGCCCTGGCCTATGGGGAAGCTCAATCTGCCGCTTTTGGCATTCTCCAGAATTTTGGCAAACTAATTATCGGTATGAATCCTCTGAATCACGAAATGATTTGGGATAAATTATATAGGACAACATTCTGGGGACAAAAT